>CAMWRC010000167.1 GCA_947176565.1 uncultured Ruminococcus sp. | reverse complement strand
ATTGACATAATGCCATTTTCATTGTATATTTATATCAAGGTATTAATAATCATAGAGAGGAAAATCCAAATGAATATTCCGAAAGACCCCGTAATTCTTCTGAGTTACATAAATACCAAGCTGAGAGATGATTTTTCAAGTCTCGATGAACTTTGCAAAAGTCTCTGCATTGACAGAGAAGAAATAGAAAAAAAACTCGCCGCTGTTGGATTTGAATACAGCAGTGAAACAAATTCTTTCAGATAAATCAGGATTTATATAATAAATCCAGAATGTGAGGAGAAAAAATGAAAAAATTATTTACAAAAACAACTGCGACTATGTCCGCCGCCGTTATCGCCGTATGCTCAGGCGTGGGATATTTCAGTTCCTATGCCGAAGATAAAGAAGAAAAAAGCGTGAAAGTTGTTTTCGATTTCGGCACGGAAGATTTTGAATACGATGAGGAAGATGTGGATATTTCACTGTTTGAAAGCTATACCACAAATCTGAACTATGTGCAGATTCCTGCCGGAAGATTCACAAGAGAGGGATATGGTTTCGACGGCTGGACATATGACGGAGTTTACGGCTACTACGGCACGGATATTGTCACTATCCCAAGCGATGTTGATGAATTTGTAATCAAAGCCGTATGGTATGACCCGCATTCCGAAAAAGAATGCAATGTAATCTATAATCTGGAATATGACGGCGAACAGTGCGAGCGTCCTACATGGCTTAAAAATGCCACCGCTACTGCTGGAACTATATTTGAACCCAATTATCGCGCAATTGATATAGGAACAGCATATACAAACGGCTATACTGACGGCGTACATAATTTTGTATCCGGTCAGAAAATAATACTTCCTGACCATGACCTCGTACTTACGCCGATATGGCATAAACGTATACAGCTTACATTTACAACCGGCGATGTTGACCGCGTAAACGGAAACACATCAGTAACATTCGAGAAAGTTTCCAACTCATCAACAGAGCTTCCGACTGCCGACAGATTTTCAAGAAGCGGTTTCAATCTTGTCGGATGGCTTTCAGATTATGACGGTCAGATTTACAATGTAGGTGCAACTGTAACAACTCCTGATACAGATGCCACATATACCGCCGTATGGGAACCCAAAAGCTACAACGTCGTTTTCTCAACAGGAGAGGGCGGAAGCTCTATAAAAATTACAGGACTCACCGATACCTCAATTATCTGCCCCGACCCTGAGCATACAGTTGCAGGAAAATATTTTGTAGGCTGGAAAGACAGTAATGGTGAAATTTATCCTGTTGGAAGTGAATACATAATTCCGGGCGCGCTTCCGGGTTCGGGAATCTCGCTCAAAGGCGTATGGGAAACCGGCGAACCGCCTGTTACTGAACCTCCGGTATCTGAAACGACAACAACCGTGCCTGCAACAACCGAACCGGCATCAGGCGAAGAAGTTAATTTCGGCGATGTGAATACTGACGGAGAAATAACAGTTGCTGATGCGACTTTGCTTCTCCAGTATTTAGGAAATGCGGATAAATACAATCTTTCCGAGCAGGGCAAAAAAAATGCCGACTGCTATAATACAGGCGATGGACTTTCTGCCCGTGATGCGCTTGCAATTCAGAAATACGACTCAAAAGTTATAACTTCACTTCCAGAAACTGAATAATAAAACAAATAAAAAAGAGGTCAGCGCAGGCTGTCCTCTTTTTATTTGAATCATGTATCAGCTCTGTCTTTCAGAACCGGTACGGGAATTTTTCTTATTCTTCTTTACCTCATACATGAGTTCATCAGCTGTTTTGATTATCCGGTAAAGCGTGTATGTTTCGTCAACCTGTGTCAGATAGCTGCCAATACTTGCTGATATTCTGTACGGCTTTCTGATAATATCATTTTTGCTTTCTATCTTAGCGTTGAATTTCTTGGCAAGAAGTTCCGGTGAATCAGCATTTGCATTTGTATCAAAGATAACAAATTCATCTCCGCCGAAACGAGCGCAGATACTTCCCTGCTTACAGCAGTCCTTGATAACGTCGGCGAGCTTCTGTATCGCAAAATCTCCCTCGTCATGACCGTAGTTGTCGTTTATTCTTTTGAGACCGTCCATGTCAATGAACGTAAGCATTACTGTTTTTTTACCTGCAACACAATCCTTGAATATCTCGTCAGCGAACTTGATAAATCCGTTTCTGTTGTAAATATCGCACATTGTATCAATGACATATATTCTGTTGAGTTCCTCCATTGCACTGTTGATATGTGAGAGTTTGCGGATATTTTCGATTGAATTGCTGACATTCATTGAAAACGTATGGCATAACAGGCTGTTTATCGGGAAATCACCGTTTGTGATGATATAATATCCAAGCACTTTTTCACGGAAATGAAGCGGCAGAAAATAGTTTATATTACCGCTTCCACACTGCTGTATCGGAAACATATCCTCTCCGCTGAAATATTCAACACTTTCGCATTTTCCCTTAGTCCATAAAAGCGGAGCAGTCATGGATTCAAACATAACTCCGGAATCCTTATCCATTTTGAACGAATCCTGCCAGTCTGCGGAAAGACAGAGAGCAAATTTTTCGCATTCGAGTTCCTCGGCAAAAGCGCGGATAACATCAAAATATTCATCAGCAGACTCTGTTTCAGCAAGACGAGCCGAAAGTGTATTGAGCTTGCGGATATTGCTGTTGAGACTGTCGATTTTTCTATATGATTCTTTCCTAAACTCGCCAAAATTATCATTTACACATCCATGACAGCCGCAGCTTTCGGTAAATACGCAGCTTGCCTCAAGTTCTTTGTGAACCGGTTTTCTGCCGTTTATAAGGTCAAGCATCACACTGCATGCCAGCTGTCCCATTTCTTTCAGCGGACGCTTTACAGAAGTAAGAGCCGGACAGTTATTTCTTGCGCTGTATGTATTATCAAATCCTGTGACAATAACATCAAGCGGTATACAGAATCCGTATTTTTCCAGCGTGCTTACAGCTGTAAGAGCCATTGCATCATTTGCACAGATAAAGGCATCAGGAAGCGGAAGTCCGGATTTCATATATTCCTCGATTGCGTCATGACCGTCGAACGAGCGAAATTCTCCGTAATATATTCTTTCCTCCTCGACTTCGAGACCGTTTTCTGTCATAACATCGCGGAAAGCAGTAAGACGTTCAACCGCCTCCGGATTTGACATAGGTCCTGAAATATAATTAATGACTTTTGCACCGTGTTCGGTTATCACATGGCGTACCATATCACGCATAGCTTTTGTATTGTTTATGCTGATATTATAAAATTCACTTATTTCATCGCAGTCAAAAACGACGGCAGGTATTCCGGATTTTTTTATTTTGCTGCTGATAAGCTCTTTCATACCGTTATCATTGATAGTATTTGTCATCAGGACAGCACCGTCAAATTTTTTAAGATTTGCAAGATGATATATGCTGTATTCGCCTATATCGAAATGTTCGCTGTCTATCATTCCGCCGAAAGCTGCGAAATAGGAAACATTGATATTGTTTCTGCGTGAAAATTCATTTATACCGACGATAATGTTGTTCTGGTATTCCTCATCAAGACCGGCAACAAAAACGGCGATATTTATTACTCTTCCTAAGTTCATTACTCTACTCCGTCCGGACATTCTCAAAGAAATGCCCCAAAATTTTACACTATTTATTATACCACATCTTACGAAAATTTAAAAGTATTTTTTAAGAAATATTCAAAATCGTTACATTGCACATATAGTTAAAAGCTTTTTTGTATAATATAACAT
>CAMWRC010000166.1 GCA_947176565.1 uncultured Ruminococcus sp. | reverse complement strand
AAGAGAGTGCTTTTGCCCACATTGGGCAGACCAACCATACCAAGTTTCATATTAATATTACCTTTCTTATGTTTATTAATATTTAATAAATCAATATTTATTAATGCTGAATTTTTTTATTGTTTACAAATGAATTTATGACAGAATTTTGTATCTGCACATCGCCGCTGGCGGAGCATATATCAGCAGGGTTGCCGCAGAGCATTTTCATGTTTACTTTTGAATCCATAATAAACACATTTCCGCTTCCGGCAGAATCGCCGATTCCGGTAGCAACATCGCCCTCTGTATCTATAGTGACTTCAGCATTCATGATTTTTGTATTCACGCTTCCGCCGATAGAACCTATACACGACTGATGCGATGAGTTCATTTTCAGATTTACTCTGCCTTTTTTTATAAGAATATTGCCCTCACCATTTTCCAGAACTCCGATACCGACAGTTTTTGCGCCGCTGCAGGCGATTGAAATATCCGCTGAACTTGAAACAGAAGTGAATCCGCAGCAGCTTCCGATACCAGCTACTTTGATTCCGGAAACAGACATATCAAGACTGCATTTATCAGCGATTTCAATATCTGCATCGCCGTTGAAACTTCCTACAGCAACGCCGTTGTGACTGTACATATATAATTTTATATTTCCGCTGAGAAGTTTTATTACAGAATCGTCCTCATTATATCCGCCGCCGATACATACAGTTTCTTTGCTGTTGCAGATGATTTCAAGATTTCCATCCATATCCACGCATATATCGCCGTAGCTGTGGTCATAGTCATTTCCGATACCAATACCGTCCGGGGCATAGCAGTCGATTGAAAGTGAACCCTTGCCTTTGAGTTCAAACTGACTGCCCATAGGAACATAAATTCCGGCATATCCTAATTTATTAGATTTCACAACTTTCAGCACGAGACGGGCATACTCTCCGACGGAAATTGTAGGACGGCTGTTTCCGCTTACGAGATTTACATTTTTGAGTGTAAGCTCACAGCTGTGATTATCCATAATTAAGATATTCATTTTGACAGATTTATCAGGGTCGCCGACAATAGTGAGACTGCTTTGATAAACGTTTATATCAGTATATTTTTCAAGAGCGAGTTTAAGCAGGTCGAGTTCAGAATCGTTTTGTGCGGTATACACTTTTTTAGAGCCTGATGGTCTGAGTTCGAGATTAATCCTGATGATTTCGTCCTTCACGTCCTTTGAGATACTGTCAAGGAAAAGCGGTTTCGGCTTTGATGTATAATATCCCTGAATCAGGTCAACGCCGAGACGGATTACAGTTTTCATTTCCTGAGAGGTTTCAACTCCCTCGGCGAGAGAGCGTATCTGATTATCGCGGCAAAATTCTATTATCTGTGTGACGAGCTGCTGTTTTTTCAGGTCATTGTGAATACCGGAAACAAGTGAACGGTCGATTTTGACATAATCGGGGCGGTAGTTGAGCAGATTGGAGCTGTTTGCATATCCTGTTCCGTAGTCGTCAATGGCAAGCTGTGAATGTGAAAAACTCAGACGTTTTTTCAGTATGCTGATAATTTCTGGGTCAGCGTCACTGTCCTCGACAATTTCAATGACGGTTTTTTCGAGCAGTTCGCCATATGTAAGATAGAGTTCGTTGAAATCCTCATCATTGAGGATAAATTTGCACATTGAATTGATAAACAGTTTCCGGTTTTCAAATACCTGCTGATTTTCGCTCAGGAGCTTCATGGAATTGAAAAATGTGAGTTTTTCCACAGCATACAAGGAATTTTGTGTAGCTGCGACAGCAAGTATCTGTTTCGGTTCCATTTTAATATCGCCGACACTTCTCATAAGAGCTTCGTAGGCAACGATATTTCCGGAAGTCGTTTCAACGATAGGCTGAACATAATATGTAAGCTGATTTTCAGTTATCATGCGGTTGAAAATCTGTGCATTTTTGTAAGCGTCTTTTTCGCGTATATAATTTTCTTCGGAGAACCAGTTTATTATATGACGGCGGTCGGTACGCGCTTCATACAAGGCAAATTCTGAATAATTTACCAGCATATTGAAATCGGCGGCTTCGTTCGGATATGACGAACAGCCGATAGAAAGACTTAGTTTGCTTTTATCTGAAATATCAATAATTTCTCCGAAATCATCAGTAAGAACGCAGTTCTGCACTGATTTGTCCATGCTGTTGAGTATATTATATATGAATATTCTGTCGTAGTCCCTGAAAAATATCAGAAATTCATATCCTGATTTTGCGCCGATTATCACATTATCCCCGGCGTATCTTTTGAGTGTTTCGGCAACAGAGGCGATACAGCTATTTGTCGTATCGACGGTAAGGAAAGAGCCTAATTTTTCTATTCCGTCAATATATAGTGTGGCAAGGCAGGCATCATGACATTCCGGAAGCAGATTTTTTATATGATGTGAAAATGACGGATAAGAAGGGAGCTTTGAAACAGGGTCATATTCAACGAAACTGCTGGTCTGATTCTCGGATATGCGCCGTGTGAAGTCCTGAACGAAACCGAGCCATTCTTCGCTTGATTCATAGATATTCATTTTTATATATCTTGTAACATTGTTGTTTGTGAAGCGGTAGATATGCTTCTGTCCTTCAACTGGATTTTTCGAGATTTTTTCTAAAAGATTAAAAAATTCAAATTCATTGAGTTTAGAGCCTGAACAGGCAAGCATTTGTGCAGCGACTTTATCAAGGTATGCTGATTTATTTTTTGCGATATAGGTAAACGCCCCTATATTCCCCATAAACTGCTGAAATACGCACCAGTCATGGCTGAGTTCCGGAGGTTCTTTTGACAGATTGAAGATACTCATAATAGCTCCTGAATCCGCATATAATCTGATATGCGGAGCTGCATTCAGCGGTCAGCAGCAGACCGTATTACAATATTCAATATAATTATACAACAAACTGTAATCAAAGTCAACAAATTTATGTGTAAAATGAATGAAAAATGCCCTGATCCTCAGAACAGGGCATATGTAACGCGGAAACCAGTATCAGTCGAGGAAATCCTTGACTTTCTTGCTGCGGCTCGGGTGGCGGAGCTTACGGAGAGCCTTTGCTTCAATCTGGCGTATACGTTCACGTGTAACATCGAAACGCTGTCCTACTTCTTCGAGAGTGCGTGATTTGCCGTCCTCAAGACCGAAACGGAGTTTGAGAACCTTTGCCTCACGCTCTGTGAGAGTGTTGAGAACCTCATTAAGCTGTTCTCTGAGAAGTGTATGTGATGCCGCTTCCGCAGGAGCAGGAGCATCGTCATCAGGAATAAAATCGCCGAGATGGCTGTCTTCCTCTTCACCTATCGGAGTTTCCAGAGATACGGGGTCCTGAGCAACGCGCATGATTTCACGTACTTTATCAACAGGCATATTGAGTTTTTCTGATATTTCTTCCGGACTTGGGTCGTGACCGTTTTCATGGAGAAGCTGGCTGGATACTTTCTTTACCTTTGTGATAGTTTCAACCATATGAACCGGTATTCTGATAGTTCTTGCCTGGTCGGCGATAGCTCTTGTGATAGCCTGACGAATCCACCATGTAGCATATGTCGAGAATTTGAATCCTTTTGTATAATCGAATTTTTCTACTGCCTTTATAAGACCTAGATTTCCTTCCTGAATAAGGTCGAGGAACTGCATACCTCGTCCGACGTATTTCTTGGCAATACTTACAACGAGTCTGAGGTTAGCTTCGCAGAGACGCTGTTTTGCATATTTTTCGCCCTTTGCCATACGCTGAGCAAGAACGATTTCCTCCTCTGTATCAA
>CAMWRC010000165.1 GCA_947176565.1 uncultured Ruminococcus sp. | reverse complement strand
ACAACCGCAGGCTGTTCGTGCTGACTGTAACGGATTTTTGCGGTAACTCTCATCGGTTCGGAAATTTCAGCAACTGATATGAGATTGACATCTGAAGCAATAAGACTTTTTGTATAAAGGTCTTTTTCTTCTCCGAGAGTAATCGTATTTGTAATAATATCTTTATTCACGACATATGCCGGTCTGCCGAGGGATATTCCGAGACCTTTCCGCTGACCTATCGTATAATTTATGATTCCCCTGTGCCGTCCGAGGACTCTGCCCTGTGTATCAATAAAATCTCCCTCCGGAACTTCTGTTCCGGTAAACTTTTTAATAAAGCTTACATAATCGCCGTCGGGAACAAAACATATATCCTGACTGTCAGGCTTATCGTAATTCACAAGTCCGGCATTTTCTGCGATTTCCCTGACCTGTGATTTTTCAAGATTTCCGAGCGGAAAAAGAATATGCGAAAGCTGTTCCTGAGTAAGTGAATACAAGACATACGTCTGGTCTTTGCTTCTGTCTTTCGGACGCTTCAACAAATATCTTCCTGTTTTTTCGTCGTACTCATTAACCGCATAATGTCCTGTAGCTATGTAGTCATATTCCAGTTCCATGGCACGGCGGAGCATTTTATCAAATTTAACGTGTCTGTTGCATTCGATACACGGATTAGGTGTACGTCCGCCGAGATAGCTTTCTGTAAAGTCTTTCATTACATATTCATGGAAATTATCCCTGAAATTGAATACAAGATGTTCAAAGCCAAGACGATAAGCCACGCTTCTTGCGTCCATGACATCAGACAGCGCGCAGCAGGTCTTACCCTCTTTTTCAGCCTCAACAATATCTTCATCGGAAAAAAGTTTCAGAGTAACTCCCATTACTTCATATCCCTGTTCTCTGAGAAGCAGTGCCGAAACAGAACTGTCAACTCCTCCGCTCATTCCAACCATTACCCTTTTTATGTTATTCTTCATATTATGCTTTCCATTTCTTTAAGATTTTCAAAATAATAATCAGATTTTTTTCTTATTTCGCAGATGTCAGCTTCAGAAGCTTTATCATATATTGCAGCAGTTATGAATCCTGCATTTTTAGCTGTTTCTATGCAGTGCAGGGAATCTTCTGCCACAAGTGTGCATTCCGGCGGAGTTTCCAAAATTTCAGCCGCTCCTAAAAAAATATCCGGAAACTGCTTGCCGTTCGGATAATCCGCAGATGAAAGCAAAAATTTCAATCTTTTATATATTCCGCATCGTCTGAGGACAGCTTCCGCAAGGGATTTATATGTCGCTGTTGCCACTCCGTACGGAATCCCGCGTCTGTCAAGGAAATCAAGAAATTCCATAACATACGGCTTCATCTGAATATTTTCCTCGTACTCAATCCGTACCAGTTCTCTGATTCTTTCTATGACATAATCCTGCGTACAGCTGAGATTAAATTCACTGATAAAAAGTGATGAAGCATCATAAATCGTCATCTTCTTGACGCGCTCCGAAATCGAACGCGGCGGATTTTTCACGCCATTCTCCATAAGAAATATGCGGTCAACATCATACCATACCTGCATGGAATCTATAAGTGTACCGTCAAGGTCAAAAATAACTCCATTAATCATATTTTCCCCTATCTTATATTTCTGAGCCATTTATCTTCATCTTTCGGTCTGTTTTTCTTTATCCATGCTTTACGGGCTTCCTTATCCGTAAATTCCTTGCCTGCCGTTTCCGGATTTCCTGAAATAAAAACAGCCTGAGAATCCATATCCTTAAAGATTTTTTCAAACCGTTCCATTTCATACTTGACATTTCCGACAAGAGGGTCGGCAACGTGAACTACACCTTCATCATAATCAAAGCCGTAAACTGTCAGGCAATGCTGATAATAATTGAAATAAAAATCTTCTCCGCAACCAAGCCTGAACTGAAATACCGGCTGAGATTCCGTCTGATTTATGGTACTCCATACCACAACTGGACGTCCGACTTCCACTTCGTAAAAGACTTCTTTAATATCACATCCGCTTATATCAAACGCTTTCCAGTCCGAACCTATGTAATCAAAATAATCATTTGCCGCATTTACGATAACCGGCGAATTGCAGCCGCTTCCGCTATACGAATACGGGTCTCCGAGATAAGCGTCGTTCATGGTATAGTAACCGTTGAAGTCAACAGCAAGGAAATTATCGCACATCTTTGTTTTTGTAGTATTGAATCCGTAAAATATAAGAGTCTGTGCAAGTGCCGTTATTTCACAGCCTGTAGGCAGTTCCGGTTCCTGCATAACTGTCTCAAATCCGTCTATAACATATGATTTTTTTAGTTTATAATCTTTCGGCATAATCAGCGGTTCTATGTAAACTTCCTCCTTATCTGCTTCTGATTCATCTTCCGCTCCTTCAGTGCTTTTCTCCTCATTGACAGCTTCTGTTTCTGACGGTATACTCTCATCATCTGCTACTCTCTGCACGCGGTTTCCGCATGAAACTGACGCAGCAAGGAAAAAAACAGCTGTTATTATACCAAATAATTTTTTCATTTCTTACCTCTGTATCTTTATAATATCTTTATTTTTTTTCGGTAGTCAAGTCCTGCCGGAACCGGATTTCTCATAGCAAGACTGTATATATCCGAAGCTGTACTTTCAATTTCAGCAAAACGATTCGCCTCGGGACTGAGACGGCTCAATTTTGCCAGTGAAGTGCCGACCGGAATTTTTTTTGTTTTTCTGGCAACAGCAAGAATCTCCTGCCCTCCTGAATTTAATGATAGAACGCGTATATAAGGCGGTGGAATGTCTGTATCTTCCTTTGTTATGCCTATGAGAAGCGACATAAGAACACGCTTTATTCCTGCCATTGTAAAACATTTTGACTTTACAGATTCCAGAAGATTGTCAAGAGATTCCGCACAGTTTTTGTAAATCCGCTCTGCTATTCCCTTTGAACCGCCTGTTCCGGCAATTTTTTCAAGTGAGGAAGTTCGCACGCAGTAAAGTATCGCCTGTTCAAGCCTGTGAAGTTCAGCCGTATTTCCGTTTTCAAGAGCATTTTCCCATATTTCCGGCATAAGACCGCTGAAATCTTCCCCTGACCGGACAAGTCCGCGGATATGTGACGCACTTGCAAATCTGTCGGAAATCACGCTGCTGTCATGATATGTGCCAGTCCGTCCGACTGTAAAGGGTTTTATTGGACTTCCGGCGGATTTCAGTGCTTTCAGATACTCAACAGCAAGCAGATTATTCGGCGATGCGATTATCTCTGCCGCCGTGCTGTCTCTCTTACTGAGAACATCATGAAGTGCTTTCGGATAAGTATACCCCTTTTCCATTAATAAGCGTATATCTTCAGAATCTGCCGAATCTTCCGCAGCATCTGCCGTTCGGACAAGATTTTCAATACTTCCGCACTCGCTGCCGAATGATATTTCATCAACTATGCCCAGTGAATCAAGTATACGTACAGCTCCGGAAGCAAATTTCTCCGCCGGAGACAGACAGTATGCAGAAGGAAGTTCAATTACAAGGTCAATTCCCGACTGCACAGCAAGTTCAGCACGTGTGAATTTATCAAGCACAGCCGGTTCACCGCGCTGAACAAAATTTCCGCTCATGACGGCAATTATATGAGTCGCACCGTTTTCCCTCGTTTTTTCAATATGATACATATGCCCGTTATGAAAAGGATTGTATTCGCATACAATTCCGCTTATCTTCATGCATTTCACTTCCGAATACTTAATTATCTTATATTATACTATCTTTTTTCCTGAATTGCAAGCATTTCAGAGGAATCCGGAAATATTTTT
>CAMWRC010000164.1 GCA_947176565.1 uncultured Ruminococcus sp. | reverse complement strand
CCCCTGCGATACGCCGCATCTTTCGCAGAGATATTTTTTCAGCATTACCGGATTTTCGCAGTCTGCCGTGAAAATCAGTTCCGACATAGTATTCGTCCTCTTTCATGAATATTGAAATTCCGGTAGCGTAAGCTGCCGCAATTTCCGGAATAAAATAGAATACAGGAATTATTGTGATTACAGGCAGAAAATAAAACAGCGCAATATATACCGGCATTTTCCGCCGTCCGCGCATGAATCTGAAAGACATGAATACAGTCCGCCATGCACCCTTTTCCGGAAAAGCCGCCATTAAAAAAGGAGCTGACATAAGACTTATTTTTATTCCTGCCCAGATTGCAGCCGATATAAGCCCGAGAACTATTGTATTTGCTGCAAGAATCAGTTCTATCCAATCTCCGCCGTCGCTGAGCATAATAAATGCCGCCGCAAAGAATATCAGCGGAAAACACAGAGCTAATGCTGAAATAATCCTGCCCACAAGAAAAACAGCTGTTGATTTTCCTATAAATCTCCAGCTTACCAGCATATGCGTCATTGCCGATTCATCGGAACGGTTTTCAACGATCTCCAGAATCCGCATTGCTGCCGCACACCACAGCGGTGGCATGACAATAATCCGTGCAAATCCGAACAATACGGCAATAATAGTCTGCTCGATATTTCCGGCGGTAAACAATTCCGCCGGCTTCAGACTTCCGAAATACAGCATTATACAGTATACTGCGGCTTCTCCGAGAAGAAGAAAAATCTCTGCGCCTAACGGAACAAGGCATATCAGCAGTATTTCCCCGCGCCGTCCGGCGATTTTCTGCCGTGAGTATCTGATAAGCTGACGTGTTTTCATAATATCCATTCACTGCCTTTCAGTATATATAATATATAAGATTATACGTATATACAAATTACAGGGATATTATTGCCTGTTTCCGGAAAATTATTCTGAACCGCTGTAAGGAAAAAGATTGAGTATCTCAAATGCCTGAGAATTAAGCCACATCTGAGCAGTTACCATAATATCAAATCCCTCTCCGTATGAAGCATTAAGATATTTCGGGTCATACTTCGGGATTCCGAATCCCGTCAGAAGATTTGATATTATTCCGCCGTGAGTAACTACTGCACAGTGCGTAAGTCCGTTTTCCATCATATCTATGATTATGCCATGAACCGCAGAAAAAATACGTGCTGTCATTTCCTCGAGGCTTTCTCCCTCCGGCGGTCTGGAACTCCGTCCGCCTTTCAGCCATTCTTTATAGTCGGCGCGGTCAATAAGTTCGTCAACTGTTTTTCCCTCAAATATCCCGAAATCAAATTCCCTGAGACCGTCCACAGTCATTATTTCCGTATCCGGAAAAAGTATATCAGCTGTTTCGGTACACCGTCTAAGCGGAGAAGTATATACCTTATGTACTCTCGGATAATCAAATTCATCAGTCTTTGCGGCAAGCTCCGCCGCTCCCTTATTCGAAAGCGGAAGGTCAGTTCTTCCGATATACATACCTGTTTCGTTTGCTTTCGTCATTCCATGGCGGACAAGACTGATTCTGTAGCCTTTCATAAAATATCACCTATCTTATTATACAAAATAGCAGCGTGCTGCCGGATAATTATTGTCTGTTCTGACTATTTACATATTATACAAATTGTATTATAATAATAGTATGAACAAAATATACTTTGAGTAGCGATTATTAATAATTATACAGGAGGACTTATAATATGAACTCGGATTTCGCAAGAATAATTACACTTCAGAGAAAAGAACGCCATATCAGTCAGAAACAGGCAGCCGCAGACCTCGGAATCTCACAGGCTCTGCTTTCACACTATGAAAAGGGAATACGTGAATGCGGTCTTAATTTTCTCGTCAAAATCGCCGATTATTACAATGTTTCCTGCGACTATCTCCTCGGACGTACTCCCGAACCCGAGGGAAAAGTAATCACTATTGAAGATATTCCCGACGACGACGGAAACAATAATCTTGAAATGCCGTCGCCTGAAATAATAAACTTCAACCGCCGTATAATAAACAACTCAATCAGCCTGCTTTTCAGTCTCGCACAGAAAGCCGGAAGCATTACACTTATAAAAGAAGTTTCCAGCTATCTCATGCTGTCAGTATACAAGCTTTTCCGTATCATATATAATGCCAATCCGCATAACGACCAGAAACTTTTCAGGATTCCGAAAGTCATAGCAAATGACAGCTCAAATGCAATAATTTCCATGAGCGAAGCGGATATAAAAGCATCTTCCTGCGGAATCGCTCTTGACGGAAATGACTGCGTTGACAATTACGACACACTTTACATAACAACTTCCAAGCTACAGAAAGACTATGCCCAGTATTCGTCATCACTGCTGAATCTTATCAAGCGAAGTGAGGAAAGTATTGCCCGAACACGAGCAAAATATCACGCAACTGAAAACGACAGAGGATATTAACAATATATCAGCCGGAAAAATATGAGCCGTATTTTTCCGGCTGTTCTGTTATACGGTTATTCTATTATCGCAAGTGCAGCCTGTGCGATTCCTTTAGTTATCTCGCCTATACTGTAATTCCTGTTTTCCTCGTCAAGCTCGACAATGAGCTGTATTCCGGCAAGCTCCTGCGCATTGAGAAGTGTTTTCAGTATATAGCCAGTGGAACACGAAATACATGGCATTCCCATTTTCTGCGCTGTTTCAGGGTCAGGAAACAGGATCAGATAATCTTTTTCCTCTCCGGTCATAAGCATGAAATCAATTTTTGTTTCTCTTTCATTCTGAACAGGTTTTTCCGAAACCGCCGCATAACATAATTCATCATCGCGGACGATTTCTGCAAGCTTTGCAGATATGGAAACCTCAACAGCCTGCTGATTCCATACGCCTTGTTTGTCATGGATAATCCTTTTGTAAACTTCGGCAATCATCTGCCAGTTAGTCAAATTTTCAGCCATAGTAATTCTCCTTGAAAAATAATAGTAAACAAGCTTATTATATCATACTACAGCCATTTTGTCAATCAATAAATTAATAATTCCAACCGGCAGAATCTGCTAACTCTTGTCTTTCTGCTTAAATACAAGAGATGCCGCAAGACCTGCAAGCAGTGCGGTTGTTATTCCTGCCGCAGATGCCGTAAGTCCGCCGGTGAAGACTCCTACAAATCCATCCCTGTCAACGGCTTTCCGCACGCCGTCCGCTAAAAGATGTCCGAATCCGGTCAGCGGTACACTTGCTCCTGCTCCGCCGAAATCGGCAAGCGGTTTGTACAGACCTACCGCCGAAAGAATAACACCTGCTACAACAAATCCCGTCAGTATACGTGCCGGAGTAAGCTTTGTAAAATCAATCAGGAGCTGACCTACGGCACATATAGCTCCGCCTATTATAAATGCTTTCAGAAGTTCAATCATTTTATATTACCTCTCAGTTCGACAAGATGTGCAATTGTCGGAATAGATTCTCCCTGCTGAACCGACATGGTTGACATCAGCGCGCCGGTCGCAATGAACAGAATCCTGTTTGCATCTCCGCATTGCAGAGCCGGCAGAAAATATCCGCACAGAACGCTCGCGCTGCAACCGCACCCTGAACCACCGCAGTGAGTATCCTGCTTTTCCTTGTCAAATATCATTGCTCCGCAGTCACGATGCTTTGTAGATATATCAATGCCCTCTTTTGTAAGAAGTTCCACAAGGAGACTGCTGCCGAGTTCGCCTAAATCGCCGGTGACAATATAATCATAGTCAGCTGCAGACGTTCCAGATGCTGCAAAATACCGGCATATTACATCAGCCGCTGCCGGTGCCATTGCTGCTCCCATGTTCGTTATATCAG
>CAMWRC010000163.1 GCA_947176565.1 uncultured Ruminococcus sp. | reverse complement strand
CGGTTATCATTGAAATCCGGTAGATTTTCCCGATACTGCCGAAAACTTCGCTTGCAGACGGTTGTATTTCAATTATGCCAAGCGGAAACCGTCCGTTTTTTTCAATCCGGATTCTTACTTTAAGCCGGCTGTTTTTCTTAACGTACCCGTCGCAGTCGAAACTTATTTTCACGCGGTTTCGTCCGTACAATGCGAAAAACAGCGAAACAAGCGGCGCGAATATCAGGAACGCGATAACTATAACGCCGATTTCTCCGTCTATGTAGAACGTAAATATAAGAAGCGTAAACAGAATCGCTATAGCAGAAAATATATTGCGCATATCAGCTTCCCATTGCCGGAACAGCAATTGTATTCAGAATACTTTCAATATACTTTTCCGGTGTTCCAAATTCAGTCCTGCCCTGCGGTGAAAGAATAATTCTGTGTGCAAGAACATTTACAGCTGTCTGCTTCACATCATCGGGAGTAGCGTATTCCCGCTCATATATATATGCAAATGCCTTTGCTGCCTTATACAGGGCAATACTTCCGCGCGGACTTATTCCGAGTGCTGCATTTCTGTCATTTCTTGTAAAAGTCACAATATCGACCACGTACTTCTTTACGTTATCGGCGACGCGTATATTACGCACTTCCTGCTGAATTTCAAGTATTTCCTCAACAGTCATGACCGGAGAATCTATATTTATTATAGGATTATGCATTTCAGTACGTTCAAGTATCTGCAATTCCTCCTCCGGAACAGGATAGCCCATTGAAAGCTTCATGAAAAATCTGTCCATCTGTGCTTCCGGAAGATGAAATGTTCCGTAAGTTTCAACAGGATTCTGTGTAGCCATTACAAGAAAAGGTCTGGGAAGCTTATGGATTCTGCCGTCCATAGATACCTGACGTTCTTCCATAGCCTCCAGAAGTGCAGATTGTACCTTCGGAGAAGCACGGTTTATTTCATCTGCCAGCAGAAAATTGCACATGACCGCGCCGTCACGGTAAATGAAATCTCCTGTTTTGCTGTCAAGCATTGTGAATCCTGCAATATCTGACGGCATTACATCAGGAGTAAGCTGCATACGGTTGAATTTTCCGCCGACTGAACGTGAAAGTGCAGTAATAAGCTGTGTTTTTCCGACTCCGGGAACATCTTCAAGCAATACATGACCCTCGCACAGCATGGCGGCGATAAGTCGTATGACTGTATCGTCCTTGCCGACGATAACCTTGCCGATAGAGTCTGCAAGTGACCTGATTTTATTGTTCATATTTCACCTCGGATATAATAATCTGAAATTTATTTATATTAATCTAATCTTTATTTTACATAATATGCCATTATACGCTACATATCAGTATAACATATTTTTTAATATACATCAAGTGTTTTTTAAAAAAATCACAGAATTTTCATAAATTCGGAAATAAAAAAAGCTGTCATTTCCGGAACAGACCTGAAATAACAGCAATTAAATTAAATTTTACCAGAGTTCTTCTCTTTTGGCACGTCTGCGCGACTGTACAATTATAATTACCACAATCACGATACTCAGCAGAATCAGAGCAATTCCGCCAAAGAAAAGAACAAGCGAAACTACAGATACTTCGCCCTCGATAATACGAAATTCAGCGTATTCATCATCACCGATTCCGATATTGGCAAGGTCGTCTTTTGCATCTCTGTAATATGTATCATACTGTGAATCGTCATACTGTTCCCAGAGTTTTCCCCTGAAACTGATATTTATTTCCGGTTCGGGAATATCTTCCTCAGTAGTAAGCCAGTCAACCCATTTATCAGCAGCATCGGTGAGCTTTTCTCTCATTTCAGTATTACCCGTTGAAAGAACTGCGAATCCCTGTCCGCTTTCGATATTGCCTACGATAAAGAAATCTGTTTCATGTGTACTTGTAGTAATTCCATAACGCGTCGTTGATGTTTCAAGAGTACAGAAAGGACCGTATACAAAATCAATCTCTCCCTGTACAAGAGCTCTGTCATCAAATCTGCTGAGGGGGTCTGTGAGATTCACAGTATCACCCTTGAACAGCAGCATTGTATCACTGAATCCGCCTATTGCCATTATCATGCCAATAACCGCAATAAACAGCAAAATTCTTCCTAATATTTTCATAATTAAACCACTCCATTATATATAATCTGTCATTTAATAAATCCGATAAAACAAAGCGGCACTGAGATATAATAAATCAATGCCGCTTAAATTTTCAAATTATTATATTATTACTTTATCATTTTAGCAACTTCATCAGCAAGTTTGTCTTCTTTCTTTTCAACGCCCTCGCCTCTCTCGTAACGAACAACGTCTGTTACAACGATTGTACCGCCGAGTTCCTTAGCAGCTGCATCTACATAACCCTTGACTGAAACTTTGTCGTCCTTAACGAATGCCTGTTCGAGGAGACAGTTTTCCTTGTAGTATTTGCCGATTTTGCCCTGTACAATGCCTTCCTTGACCTTTTCAGGCTTGCTTGCCATTTTCGGGTCTTCAGACATCTGAGCGAGCATGATTTCCTTTTCTTTCTCGATAACCTCAGCCGGAACATCCTCTCTTACGAGATACGAAGCATTAAGAGCAGCAGACTGCATAGCTACGTCCTTACCGATAACAGCAGCCTTATCAGCCGGAAGTTCTGTATCCATTTTTACCATAACGCCGATGCTGCCGCCGTTGTGGATATATGAAGCAAGAACGCCTTCCATTCTTACGAAACGACGGATAACGATATTTTCTCTTATCTTCATGCCTGCGAGTTCAGTAAGAACTTCGCCGACTGTAGATGTGCCGCCGCTGATAGTTTCAGCCTTGAGAGCCTCAACGTCAGTAGGATTCTTTTCGATGATTGTATTTGCAACAGCAGATACAAAATTCTTGATGTCGTCAGTATTTGCGGCGAAGTCAGTTTCTGTGTTTACTTCGAGAAGTACGCCGACATTGCCGTTTACAACAGCAGTAACGATACCCTCAGCAGCAGCGCGTCCGCTTTTCTTAGCCTGTGTAGCAAGACCTTTTTCTCTGAGAAATTCGATAGCCTTGTCCATATCGCCGTCATTTGCTTCGAGAGCCTTTTTACAGTCCATCATACCTACACCGGTTGACTTCATAAGTTCTTTAATTTCAGCAACGGAAACCTTTCCCATTGTAATTACCTCCAATATATTATTATCTGCAAAAACCCGAAAAGTCTGAACGATTCGGGTTTTTGATTTTTGTGATTTTGTGATTTTTGTGATTATTCAGCTTCAGTCTCAGCAGCCGGAGCCTCTTCTGCCTGAACTTCTTCAGCAGCATCATCGCCCTGTCTGCCCTCGATGACAGCATTTGCGATAGTTCCAGCGATAAGCTTTACAGCACGGATAGCATCATCGTTGCCGGGGATAACGTAGTCAACCTCATCAGGGTCGCAGTTTGTATCAACGATAGCAACAATCGGGATATTGAGCTTCTTCGCTTCTGCAACAGCAATCTTTTCCTTGCGCGGGTCAACGATAAAGAGAGCAGCCGGAAGTTTCTGCATTGTCTTGATACCGCCGAGGAACTTTTCGAGCTTCTCGATTTCAAGATTGAGCTTAACAACTTCCTTTTTGGGGAGAAGATTGAAAGTACCGTCTTCCTCCATTGTGTGGAGCTGTTCGAGTCTTCTGATACGTGTCTGGATAGTCTTGAAGTTAGTAAGCATACCGCCGAGCCATCTTGCATTTACATAGTGAGCACCTGCGCGTGTAGCTTCTTCCTTTACGGAATCTCCAGCCTGCTTCTTTGTACCTACGAAAAGAACTTCGCCGCCCTCAGATGAAATATCGCGGATAAACATATAAGCTTCTTCAAGCTTCTTTACGGTTTTCTGTAAGTCGAT
>CAMWRC010000162.1 GCA_947176565.1 uncultured Ruminococcus sp. | reverse complement strand
AATGCTGCAATTTTAGCTGTATATTTTTTCATAATATTCATCTCCAGAAATAATAAAGATACATGAGGCTAGCTCAGATACATATCCTTTTGGATTATTATAACATACTTCTTCGGAAATGTAAATACTTTCACCAAATTTTAACAATTTTGTAACCTTAAAGCCTGTCTGAACAAAGCGCGCGGCACATTGTTGAAAAACTGATTTGCATGTTATTTTTAAAAATTCTCTTTACTTTTTCGGTGCAATGTGGTAGAATATTATTACAATATGTTCTTATATGGTTCGGCGTGATGTTCATTTCCGGATAAGTACGTTGAATCATTGGTTAATCGTGTAGAAAAATCTGGCTTAGGAGAATTTAAATGGAAAATAAAAGAGAAAAAACAGATTCAGACATAATATTCGGAAGAAATCCCGTAATCGAGGCTCTGAAATCAGATACGTGCCTTGATACAATCTATATGTGCGGAAACGGCGGCAGTCTGGGAATTATCCGCCGTCTTGCCAAAGAAAAGGGGATTCCGGTAAAAGATGTCCGAAGCGAAAAGCTTGATAAAATATCCGGCGGAGTTTCACATCAGGGCGTTGCCGCTGTCGGAGCGTGCGGAGAATATGTAAGCATTGAAGATATTCTTGAATCCGCAGAGAAAAAAGGTACTCCGCCTTTTATAATTATATGCGATGAAATCGAAGACCCGCACAATCTTGGTGCGATTATCCGGACTGCTGAAGCGGCAGGCGCGGACGGAGTTATTATTCCTAAACGGAGAAGTGCCGGTCTCAATTCAACAGTATTCAAGACATCAGCAGGCGCGGCAAGCTATGTTCCGGTAGCGCGTGTGTCAAATCTTGCTTCTGCCATTGACAAGCTGAAAGAAAATGGCGTATGGATATACGGTACTGACGCTTCCGGAAATGATTACTGCGATACGGATTTCAGCGGAAGCTGCGGTCTGGTAATCGGCTCTGAGGGATTCGGTATAAGCCGGCTGATACAGCAGAAGTGCGATTTCATGGTGCGTCTGCCTATGCTGGGAAAGATAAATTCCCTCAATGCCTCAGTTGCTGCCGGAATTTTTATGTATGAAGTGCTGAGACAGCGGAGAAAAGACAAGTGAGGTGACGAGATATGGCAGATTCAAAGCTATCGCTGGAGGATATTCTGAAAGAATACAGCCGTGATGAAAACGACGGAGTACCAGTTCATATAAACAGAGCGGAAGCTCAGAAAATTTTAAATTCAACTCTTGTCAGGGATTCCGAAAAACGTCCGGAAACTCCGAAACAGGTGATTTCACATAAAAAAAATGAACTTTTTGACGGAAACAGCAATATGACCATTCCGGCGAATGAAATTGCTCCGCAGGAGGTTTCAAGCAAGGTATCCGCCGTTGTGGATTCCGCAGGAATAAACAATGTGAAATCAAATGCGCCGGAAAATATTTCTGCTCCGGAGGAAATCTCAGTAGCGGACGAATCAACGAAAATCCGGAGAATGGCGGATTCAACCCGCGCACGGGAACGCGCAAAGGAACGCCGCCGTCAGAAAAACAGAAGAAATAAAAAAGTCAGACCATCTAAGGATAAAAGAGTACAGTCAACATATAAAAAAGAAACCGCACAGGGTGAATATATGTATACGCCGCCGGTGATAAAAAAGAAAAAGCGGACGAGACAGGAAATTATTGCGGAAGCAGAATCGCCGGAGGGAAGAAAGCATATTACTGATATTGTTCCGTCGCCTAAGGCACTTGCCGCTACACGGACTATCAATGCTCCGCGCGCGGAAAGAACAAGCATTAATCTGAGCGCAAGAAACCGTCCTGACGCTTCCGGACTTGATATAAATCTTGCTCCGGACGATGAAGAATATGAAGAAATCGTTTCCTCAAGCAAGCGTACAAAACGTATCGTTGACTTCAACTACTACGGCGACGTTCAGGACGTAGGACGCGATATATATGAACTTAAAAATATTCTGAAAACGAGAGTTTCAGTTCTTGCACTGACATCGTTTATAAGCCTGTACATGACAGTATGCAGCCGTTTCAGATTTCCGATAGCGGATTTTCTCAGTATAGACAGCATATTCACCTATTTGCTGGTACATCTTGGACTGGGACTTATTTCCGTTATCTATTCGATTCCGGTTATCACAAAGGGATTGAAAAACCTTTTCACAATGAAAGCTGACGGTGATTCCATGACATCAGTTACGGCAGTAACGTGTATAATCTCACTGCTGACAGCGTTTCTTAATCCTGATATGGCACGCGCGGAAATGATACATATTTATATGCCGCTGGGAATCCTTGCGCTGTTTACAAATTCGCTTGGAAAATATCTGATACTCAGACGTGCGCAGCGGAATTTCAAATTCGTATCAAAAAGCTTTGACCGTCACGCGGTTGTATACGTAAGGGACGAGGAACGCGCGGAACGGCTTACTCACGGAACGCTCGGAGATTTCCCGATACTTGCTGCCATGCGTCCTACGGATTTCCTGACAGACTTTCTGCGGTATACATATTCTTCGGATATAACGGACAGCTTCTGTAAAAAAGTGACTCCGATATGTCTTATAGTATCGCTGCTGACATCGGTATTTCTGACATTTTTCCGTATGGGAACACTTATTTCCCTTGATGCCGCCGCATTCGGAATCTCAATTTTCAGTATGCTGATATGTGCCGGTTCATGTATAGCGCTGCCTTTTTCGGCGAATCTTCCTCTCGAATCCGTTTCAAAGCAAACGCTGAAAAATGACGGCATACTCTTAGGTTATCAGAGTGTTGACGACCTTTATGATACAAACTGTATACTTGCCTCCGCGGACACTCTTTTCCCGAACGGAACAGTACGTCTCGGCGGAATAAAGGTTTTCGGGAATACAAAGCTCGACGAAGCACTTGTCGATGCTGCAAGTCTTACATATTATTCCGGAAGTGTACTTAAGCAGCTGTTTTCGGATATTACGCAGGGAAAAGAAAATATGCTGTATAATATCGAGAATTTCAGCATTGAGGAAGGAATGGGCATATGTGGCTGGATAAACAACCGCCGTATGCTTTTAGGAAACCGTGAGCTTATGGCTTCGCACAATATTGAGGGAGTTCTCTCTAAATCTCAGGAAGCTGAATATACAGAGGGTCACGAAGCAATGTATCTTTCAGTATCGGGAAATGTCGCTGCGTTATTTGTCGTTGATGTAATAGCCGACAGAAATATACGGCTCTGGGCAGAACGTCTTGTTAAAAAGAAGATATGTATTATAGTCAAAAAGATAGACCCGTTTCTTACACGCAATAAGATTGCAAAGGTTCTGAGAATCCCGAAAGAAATGGTCAGGGTAATACCGCATTCTCTGCATAATGACTTCGATGCCGAAACCTCAAAGCAGGTGCGTATAAGTGCTTCTATGGCGTGTACCGGCAAGTTCACATCAATGGCACAGCTTATTCTTGGAATCAAGAATGTTCATTCATCAGCAATAAAGGCAATCATAATACAGACGGCATCAATACTTTTGGGATTCGGACTTTCCTTGATGCTTATACTCTCAAAGGCATTTGAATCAAATTATATCTATATGTCTGCTACGGCAATGGTTGTATATAATCTGGTATGTACGATTATAACAGTAATTGCCGCACGTTCCAGAAAGAATTAAAGGGAGTGATATAAATTGTCAGATAAGAATAATTCCGATAATCAGAATACCCGCACTACATATATTCCGCCGGAACTCAGGGAGCGGCAATCATCGATACAGCCTGAACAATATCCGCGGCTGAAAAGAACAGCAGGTCAGAGTCAAAATCAGCCGCCGCGCAGCAGCAATCAATACAGACAAGGTCAGTACAACGGAAATCCATACGGACAGGGACAATATAAC
>CAMWRC010000161.1 GCA_947176565.1 uncultured Ruminococcus sp. | reverse complement strand
CGTCTGAATGTCAGATAGACAGCTAAAAAACTCGTGAAAACTGATAAAGTGCTGAAAATAAGATTCGATGTATTGAATTTTTTCAGAATGAAATAAAATAAAATCGTTACAATTGCTGTCAGTCCAAATGCAAATATAAATTCAGGATATTTTAGATGATTGATTTTTACTTCTGATTTATTATCGCGGCACGGATTTTTAATCCATGAAATAAGTGATACAATCGCCATAGGAGCAGTCATTCCAAGATATGTTATCATTTCTCCGTAATATCTGCATGAGCAAGAAATAATGCCATACAGCAGACTGAATATTATTGTCAGCATCTGACCTACGGGATTTCCCTTTGCAATGAAAATCAGCGATGTTGCTCCTATCAAGGAATTTATCATTGTTAAATAACTGCTTCCGTCAAATAAAAAGAAAAATATAATTATTGCTGTCAGCGATGAAATCCATAACAGCCATTCTGATTTTGAAAAATAATTCAGAATTTTTTTATACATAATCTTTGCCTTTCATATTATTACATCAATAATTATATCATATTGCTCCGGAAAAGTCAACCGGAATTATGTATTTTGTAACGTAAATGAAAAAAAGCTTGACAAATCTGTAATAATGTGTTATAGTTATTATACAGCGTACAGATGTACGTCCAGCGCGTACAGGTCAGGAGGAAGTATGGAACAGAAATCACAGTTTATAGTTGTCGATGCGCGTATTCTGCCAGATGTCTTTACAAAGGTTCTTGAGGTTAAAAAGCTTATGGCTCAGAAAGGCGAAAAAAGTTTCGCGTCTGCCTGTAAGCGTATAGGTATTTCACGCAGCGCGTATTATAAATATAAAGACAGTGTTTTCTCATATGATGAGCTTTTTGACAGAAAAATAGTTAATCTCTATTTGCTTCTGTCGGACAGCCCTGGGGTGCTTTCAAGTGTTCTCGTCTTTCTGCATAATATTCACGCGAATATTATGACTGTTAATCAAAGTATTCCTGTTGACGGTGCTGCTCAGGTGAATATATCAATCAGGCTGACTTCAGAATCAGAAAAAGAACTTGATTCGATAAATTCAATAAAAGAACTCAACGGCGTACTTGAAATAAAAATTATTTCTGCCGAATAATATACGGAGGTTTTATATATGGTTAAATTTGCAGTTTTAGGTTATGGTGTCGTCGGTTCAGGTGTTGTGGAGCTATTTTATAGAAACAGAAAAAGTATCGAAAAACACGCCGGCTGTGAAATGGATATAAAATATATCGTGGATATACGCGATTTTCCTGATTCACCATATAAGGATAAATTTACAAAGGATTTCAATGATGTTCTCAATGACCCTGAAATATCTGTGGTAGCCGAATGTATGGGCGGAACTGAACCGGCATTTACATTCGTAAAGGCTGCACTTGACAGCGGAAAAAGCATCGCTACTTCAAATAAGGAACTTGTCGCTGCAAAGGGAGATATTCTGCTTGAATCCGCCAGAAAACAGAACTGCAATTTCTTCTTTGAAGCAAGCGTAGGCGGAGCTATTCCGATAATCCGCCCTCTGCACAGATGCCTTGCCGCAAATGATATAGACGCTGTCGCCGGTATTCTTAACGGTACGACAAATTTTATCCTCACAAAGATGTACACCGAGGGAATGGCTTTCAGTGAGGCTCTTGAACTTGCACAGAATCTCGGCTATGCCGAAAAAGACCCTACCGCTGATGTCGAGGGTCATGATGCCTGCCGTAAAATATGTATTATTTCCTCGCTTGTTTTCGGAAAACACGTATATCCCGAAAACGTATACACAAAAGGAATTTCAGAAATCGAACTTTGTGATGTTGCCGCAGCTGATATTTTAGGTCATTCAGTGAAGCTTATCGCTTCTGTGAAACGTCTTGGTGACGGACATATTCTTCCGGCTGTAATGCCTATGCTTGTACCTCATGAAAATATCATGTCAGGCGTAAGCGATGTATTCAATGCAGTTCTTGTATACGGCGACGGAATTGATAAAACTATGTTCTACGGACGAGGAGCAGGAAAACTCCCGACCGCAAGCGCGGTTCTCGGCGATGTCATTGAAGCTTCAAAGCATAAGGTAACAGTATTTTCTCAGACATGGACAAGCTCCGAGGACAGCAGCTTTATCGCTCCGGTTGATGAACTTTCCGCCAAGTGGTATTTCCGGATTCCGGTTGATACTGCATATGATGTGGAAGATTCTTACTGTGATGAAAATGGCAGAAGCTTCATAACCAAAGAAAATCTTACATTTGCACAGGCAAAGAGAATGGCAGAGGAGCTTAATGCTGCTGCATTTATGCCAGTTCTCGAAAATTGAACTGCAATACACAAGTTATATATATCTCCGGAGTATTCCGGAGATTTTTTTGTTACCTCTGATTACAAAGTATTTACAGCATTGTTTGTAATATTACAATATGTTTGCTTATTATTTAATATATCCTGTATTCTGTTGACTTATCCGGAATTATATGGTAGTATGGAAACATGATAACAGATTCAATTTTTTAAGGAGTTGGTTTTATGAAAATAAAAAGGACAATGATGATGCTTATGTGTATTGGTATGGCAGCATCTTTTACAGGGTGCGGCGGAGATTTAGAAAGGGAGATGTATTCAAGTTCCGGCGGCGCGGTTTTAAATGAATATACTCCGGCAGAATACGGAGAAGCTGACGGAAGCATGGAAGCAGAAGCCGACGGAGGATATGACGCGGAAATGGCTGAGGAAGCTGTTCCGGCGGCTGATTTGGCTGCTGATACTCCCAAAACTGCCGGTGAAATTCTGTCTGATGAAGCACAGAAATCAATTGATGAACAGACCGAAAAGATTCCTGAGAAACTTGCCGGAGTTCTTACCGCCGGAGAGTGGAATGATAATGATAACTGGGGATTTTTCAGGAATCTGCTTTCAACCGGAAATATAAATATTCCGGACTACTGCCTCAATATTGCCAATCGTATGAGAGTTGATATTACTGATAAATCCGGCGAACCGCTTGCAAATGCAAAGGCTGAACTTTGTGACGGCGATGGTAATATCATCTGGACGGCGATAAGCGGCGAAAACGGTGCGGCATATCTTTTTTATCCAAATACTCCGGCTGAAAATCTTGCGGAAGTCAGAATATCACTCGGTGATGTATCTGAAACTGTACCGGTTGAAATATCCGGAAACGACAGCGGACAGGGCGAAAATTCCGGAAATGATGATATTATCAGTGCGGTTCTTGATACATCGGCAAATTCAAAAGAAAATATGCAGGTAATGTTTATTCTTGATACGACCGGTTCTATGGGTGATGAAATGCTTTTCCTGCAAAGCGAATTTGGAGCTATTGCAGAGGCTGTCGGTTCGGAAAATATTGAATATTCGGTTAATTTCTACCGTGACCATGGCGATGACTATGTAACAAAATGTAACGGCTTCACCAATGATACAAATGAAATAGTAAAGCTTCTGAACGGCGAAAGCGCATCAGGTGGCGGAGATACTCCGGAAGCTGTGGCGGAAATACTCACTGAAACAATGATAGATACGCAGTGGAATGACGATTCCGTTAAAGTCGCTTTCCTGATTTTCGATGCTCCTCCGCATTCCGATAAAAAGGAAGAACTTGAACGCGCTGTATCCTCCGCAAGTGAACAGGGAATAAGAATTGTTCCGGTTGTATCGTCAAATTCCGAACGTGATACCGAGATATTCGCACGTACATTGAGCATAGCAACAAACGGAACTTATGTATTTCTGACTGATGATTCAGGAGTCGGCGGAAGTCATCTTGAACCGATAATCGGCGACTATCAGGTTGAACTGCTTCAGGATATAATAATACGCATAATCAATGATTACAGACAGAACTGACAAAATATACCGCGGTTTATCAC
>CAMWRC010000160.1 GCA_947176565.1 uncultured Ruminococcus sp. | reverse complement strand
CTGATTGAATTCTGCTACATTAATTAATAATGAAGACAATCCTCCCAAGATGTGCTCACAGAATTATGTGATTTTTATTTAGATTCCTTCCACAGGTACTCTAGGCTGTGCCAAAAAAGATAGTTAATGTTACCTAGGACAGATATATTATAGCATATTTTTTATCATTTGTCAAGCACTTTTTTTGTCGAAATTGTAAAAATCAATGCTGATTACATTTTCAGACTGTTACAGATTTTTTTACAGGTTTTGTGAGTATTCCACTGAATACGGGTATGACTATACTGAATCCCAGCGCTGCAAAAAACTGCTCGCCTGTAAGCATTACCGTTTCAAATACTCCCTGAAGCTGAGATACAGCAACTGCCGCGGCAAGTGCTGCAACTGATACAAGAACAGCAAGTATCAGCTTCATATTACTGAAAATGTTGATTCTGAATATTGATTTTGTTTCTGATTTACATTCAAAGACGTGTATAAGTTGAGATACGACAAGCGTTATCAGTGCGGCAGTACGGCAGGCTTTTATATCGCCTCCCATATGCATTACTGACGTAAACGAAGCAAGAGTTGAAAGTCCGATAAGTATGCCTCTGAATACTATTTTCCACATAAGTCCGCCGGCAAAGAATCCTTCTGTTGATTTACGCGGAGGACGGCTCATTATATCGCTTTCCGGCGGTTCGAGTCCCAGTGCTATTGCCGGCAGACCGTCGGTAACCAAATTGACAAGAAGTATCTGGACAGGCATGAGAACTATCGGCATACCCATAAGTATTCCGAGAAACATCGTAAGAACTTCGCCTATATTGCACGCCAGAAGATACCGTACAAATTTTCGTATATTTGAGTAAACACACCGTCCCTGCTCAACGGCATTAACCAAAGTTGCAAGATTATCATCAAGCAGAACTACATCTGCCGCCTGTTTTGTCACATCAGTTCCAGTGATTCCCATTGCAACGCCTACATCAGCTTCTTTTATTGCAGGAGCATCATTTACACCGTCGCCGGTCATGGTGACGATTTCGCCTTTACGCTTGAAACTCCGGACTATTCTAAGTTTATGTACCGGTTCAACACGAGCGAATACAGTACATTCATCAATGCAGTCATCGAGCTGACTGTCGGTCATTCTGTCAAGTTCCGCTCCTGTCAAGGCTTTGCCATTCCGCAGAAGTCCGGCTTTTTTCGCAACTGCAACAGCTGTATTTTTATGGTCGCCAGTTATCATTACAGTTTTTACCGAAGCGGCAGCGCATTTTCTGATAGCAGTTCTTGCCTCCTCACGCGGCGGGTCGAGCATTCCAGAAATTCCGAGGAATATGAGATTTCCTCTTTCAGGGTCAAATGTTTCAGATACGCAGTACGCAAGCGCAAGGACACGGAGTGCCTTATCGGACATTTCCAGTGTTTTTCTGCTGATTTCCTTTCTTATGCCGGAAGTGAGCGTTTTTATTTCTCCGTCCGAAGATATGTACTGCGAACACCGCGGAAGAATAACTTCCTCTGCACCTTTGAAATACAGACGTTTTTCTGCACTCTCTTTACAATGTACCGCCATGAACCGCGTTTCGCTGTCAAATGGAAATTCTTTCAGCTTGTGTGAATACTGTTCAAGTACCTCTTTTGTTATGCCAGCCTTTGCTGCGGCAACAAGCAGCGCAACTTCAGTAGGGTCTCCGGAAATGTTCCATTCGCCTTTTCCTTTAAGAGAACCGCGGCGGCGGCTAATTCCTGCCCTGTCGCTGGAAATCGTCGCTGTTGAACACAAAACACCGCATTTCAGTGATTCCGTCATTGCTTTTTCAGTTTTGGGATTCACAGCGATATTATCTGTTCCCTTTGTAACCTCTCCGCTTATTTTATATCCTGAACCGCTGAAAAAGTATTCGGAATCCACAGTTGCAAGTTCAGTGACAGTCATTTTATTTTCTGTTATAGTTCCTGTCTTGTCAGAACATATAACAGACGCACAGCCGAGAGTCTCAACGCTGTGCAGCTTGTTTACCAGTGCTTTCTGTTTCAGCATACGGTTTACGGCAAGAGCAAGAGCAATCGTCACAGTTGCCGGAAGTCCCTCCGGAATAGCTGCTATCGCAATTGTAATGCCTGTCATAAGCATCTCAAATATATCTTCTCCTCTAAGAACTCCGGCTGCAAATACCGCAATACATACGAAGAGACATATGATTGCCACGATTTTTCCGAGTTCGGCAAGACGTTTCTGTAAAGGCGTGAGTTCCTTATCAATATCAGCTAACAGCTCTGAAATTTTTCCCATCTGAGTATTTTTTGCCGTTGCAATGACTTTTCCGCGGCACGTTCCCTTTACAACAGATGTTCCGCAATATATGATATTCGGCTTGTTTATGCTGTTATCCGTATCATTTATGTTCTCCGCATTTTTCGCGGCAGGTTCTGATTCTCCTGTAAGTATTGATTCGTCAGTGAATAATCCTGCCGCTGAAAGTATAACACAGTCCGCCGGAACTCTGTCGCCGGCTTCAAGTTCTATGACATCGCCTGTTACGAGACGTTCCGCTGCAATCTGAATAAGCTTTCCGTCACGATAGCATTTTGCAGTCGGAGCGGACATTGATTTCAATGCTTCAAGAGTATGTTCGGTACGGTATTCCTGAATAAATCCGAGAATCGCATTGAGCAGAACAATCAGTATAATAGTTATAGCGTCTGAAACCTCGCCTAAAAGCACCGATATAACTGTTGCGGCAAGAAGAATCATAACCATTACATCTCTGAACTGTCCGATAAATATTTTTGCAGCACTTGTTTTTTTCTTATCTTCGAGAACGTTTAGTCCGTCCTTTTTGAGCCGTGCGGCAGCTTCCTTTTCTGTAAGACCCATAAAGCTTCACTCCTTTTCGGAATTTATCTTTACAGGATATGCAGTTTCAAGACAAGTTATTCTATTACAGTAAGATTTTCAAGATCGATTGTCATTTCGTGAACAAAAAGACTTTCGCCGTTTTCGTCCGGAGTATTGGCATCATAATATTTTACATTGATAATATCAGATTTCGGCGGCTGGAGCAAATCCATTAATGAGCCGTCCTCACGTTCAAACGTACTCCACAGTCCGAGAAATTCGAGATTGTTTCCGTCTCCGTCAGTATATATGCAGTATACCTTTGAATCCGGATTTGCTTTCTGATAGGGGGTCTCATGGTCATAAACCTCCGGAATCTGCCAGCACTGTATTTCCATTCCGGCAGGGGTTATATCAAAAATTGTCAGGGAATATCCCTCAGAATCGGTAAAAGTATGATTGATATGACGTTTAAGAGATTCGTCAGGCGTAACATTTACAGCAAAATTGAATTCATCACTAAGGATTTCGTCATCTTTCTCTCCTATGCCGTAATGATTGGAATTAGGCGAAAACTGCAGAAATTTAAATTCAATATCTGTAGGCTGTGAAATTTTGCTCCAGTTATTGAGGGTAATCTGAAAATGTCCGGTAAAGCTGTTCTGTGTACCCTCATCAAGATACAGCATAGCACGTCCGTTTATTATTCCGTTGGAATGAATAGAATCAAGACCATATTTTTTATCGTTCATAGTCAGATACGGCGTAAATCTTATGTACTGGAAGCCGTCAGGATTACCGTTTCTCAGGCTTCCCGAAAGACCGAGTATGAGTGTATTTCCGTCACAGTACATACTTTCAACAGATACCGAAATATCCTTGCCGTCAAGAGGAATGGGGTCGGTAAACGGCTGTGCTGCCTGTGCTATCTGTTCAAAGTCGTGATTTTCAAATTTATCTTTTTTGTACTCATTTCCTTCGGAATCAACGTATACGCTATCAAGGTTATTGCTGAGTTTTTCAAAAATTACGAACTTTCCTGCTGCAAGAATCCCTGTACAACCTGCTGCGGTCAGTGCCACGGCAACGGACATACCTATAATA
>CAMWRC010000159.1 GCA_947176565.1 uncultured Ruminococcus sp. | reverse complement strand
CTGTTCACAGAAAAAATAATTCTTATGCCATTGACAAATACTTGAAAATATTGTATAATTAAATCTGTGTACCAGAGAAATCTCTGGAAGCTTATATTTATAAAATATATTATAAATATAAATGACAAATTTTTGCATTATCTTGCATTATTAAGGAGTGTTTTTTTATGGGTAAGCAGATGTCACGTTCCAACTACGAAAAGCTCGTTTCAGAGCTTGACGACCTTAAAATCAATAAACGCCGCGAGGTTGCAGACAGACTTAAAGTTGCCCGTTCCTACGGCGACCTTTCCGAAAATGCTGAGTACGACGAGGCTAAAAATGAACAGGCTATTCTTGAGGCTCATATCGCCGAACTTCAGTATACTATTGACAATGCCGAAATCATTGAAGATTCCAATATCTCCGTTGATGAAATCGGTATGGGTTCAATCATAAAGATAAAGCGTATCGATACCGGAAAAATCGAAACATTCAACATTGTAGGCACTAACCATGTGAATATAAGAGAGGGAAAAATCTCTGATGAATCACCAATCGGAAAAGCTGCAATGAAAAAGAAAGTCGGCGATATTTTTATCGTTGAAGCACCTGTCGGCGAACTCCGCTTTGAAGTGCTGGAAATTTCTAAGTAAACTGAAAGGAAGATATTAATGAGTGAAAATCAGAACGCTGCTGCCGGAACTGAACAGGATATAAATATATTGAAAAAAGACCGTCTTGATAAGCTTGCATCACTCCGTGAGGGAGGATTCGACCCGTTCCAGACTACCAAGTACGATGTTACCGGTCTGGCTGCGGAACTTAAAGCAGAATACGAAAAAAAAGAATCTGAAATAACCGCCGCTGCTGCCGGAGATGAGGAGAAACTCAATGCCGGTCTCGAAGAAATTCACAACACTACTGTACGCATTGCCGGACGTATCATGAGCTGGCGCGATATGGGTAAGGCTAATTTTATTGATGTCCGTGACCATACCGACCGGATTCAGGTATATGTCCGTTCAAATGATGTGGGTGCAGAAATTTTTAAATCTTTTAAGAAAAAATGGGACATCGGCGATATTATCGGCGTTGAGGGATTTGTGTTCAGAACCAAAAAGGGAGAAATCTCAATCCATGCAAAGAAAATTGAACTGCTTTCAAAATCGCTCCTGCCGCTGCCGGAAAAATGGCACGGTCTCAAAGACCAGGATACAAGATACCGCCAAAGATATGTTGACCTTATCGTCAATCCGGAAGTAAAAGATACTTTCGTAAAAAGAAGCTGTATTATCCGCGAAGTGAGAAATTATCTCGATAATCTCGGATATACCGAAGTTGATACTCCGGTACTCCATACTCTTGAAATCGGCGCATCAGCAAGACCGTTTGTCACACATCACAATACACTCAATATGGAAATGTACCTCCGTATAGAAACAGAGCTTTATTTGAAGCGTCTCATTGTCGGCGGTTTCGATAAAGTATACGAAGTAGGACGTATTTTCAGAAATGAGGGCATGGATACTTCCCATAACCCTGAATTTACAACAGTTGAAATGTATCAGGCTTACACGGATTACATCGGAATGATGGACCTGATTGAGAATATGTACCGCACTATCGCTGAAAAAGTCTGCGGAACTTCAAAGATAACATATCAGGGCGTTGAAATTGACCTCGGCAAGCCTTGGGAACGCCTCACTATGATAGAATCAGTTAAAAAATATGCCGGCGTTGACTACAACGACTGGGCAGATGATGAATCAGCACGCGAATGCGCAAAGAAAATGGGCGTTGAAGTCGAGGAGGGAGATTCCGCTACAAAGGGTCATGTTCTTATTGCTTTCTTTGATGCCTTTGTTGAGGATAAACTGATTCAGCCGACTATAATCTATGATTATCCGGTTGAAAATTCCCCGCTTGCAAAACGCAAGCCCTCCGACCCTGCATTTACTGAACGTTTTGAGTACTTCATCTACTGCCGTGAAATGGGCAACGCTTTCTCTGAACTGAATGACCCTATCGACCAGAAAGAACGTTTCGTAAAACAGGTTGAAGCAAAACGCGCTCATGGTGCGAATGCCGAAGTTGATGAAGATTTTGTTACAGCTCTTGAATATGGTATGCCTCCTACGGGCGGACTTGGATTTGGTCTTGACCGCCTTGTTATGCTCCTTACAGACAGCCCGTCTATACGTGATGTTCTGCTGTTCCCGACGATGAAGCCGATTCCGGCAAACAGCGGACGTACCGCGAAGGACGAAGATGAAGAAGAATGAGAATCTGAACGGAAATAAAGAAGATAACGACGGAAGAATCCATATCTCAAAAAGCGTCTTTGAAACATCGCGTGAAATGCAGGATAAAGCCGCCGCCGAAGAAAAGGCTAAACAGGCAGAACGTGAGAAAATCCTTGCGGAACGCCGGAAAAAAGCTGAGGAGCAACGCGAAAAACGACTTGAAGCTGAACGTATCGAGCTTATCCGTCTGAAACAGGGCGTTATTGAAGAAAGCGAGACAATACACGAAGAATCTGAGGAAGTGCCGGAACTTACATTCTGGAAAAAAATCGGAAATTTCTTTTATCATAATAAATGGTGGCTCGGAATGGGAATTTTTCTTGCAGCAGTCGCTGTGTATCTCGTATATGGTATCGCAACACGTGAACGTCCGGATATAATCATTCTTGTAATCGGAGAAAATTACAGTCTCGGCGAAGAATCAGAACTTGCAGGATATATCGAAAGCTTTGCAGAGGATTTCAACGGAAACGGCGAAGTTCTGGCTTCAATATATTATATGCCATATACCGGCAATCAGCAGAAGGATTATGCAATGGGAGTTCCTACAAAGCTTACGGCGGAAATCCAGTCCGGAGATGCCGTAATAGTATTCGGAAATCAGACAGCTTACGATAATATTTTCGATACGGACGGTATTCTCACTGACCTTTCAGCTGTGTATCCGGAAAATCCACACATTGACAAAGACAGGTTCATGCTGAAAGGGACTGATTTTGCCATAAAAACAGGTATGGACGAAAGCGAACTGACTGACGACTGGTTCATCGCAATACGTGAACCGGCTGACCTTATGTACGATAAAAAGAAGAATATGCAGGAAACCTATGACAAGGATTTCGCTGTATTTAATGCAATTATAAACGACCTTTCCGAATAGGAGATATAAATATGAGTTACTGTTTTAATGCAGAAAAGGCATCTGCCGATGTTATAAACTGGATAAAGACTTATTTCGCAGAAAATTCCGCACCTGAAACTCCGGCTGTTATCGGAATTTCCGGAGGCAAGGACAGCTCAGTTGCGGCTGCGCTGTGCGTTAAAGCGCTCGGACGTGAAAGAGTTATCGGAGTTCTTATGCCTAAAGGGGAACAGTCTGATATTGATTGCAGCCGTCTGCTTGTTGATACTCTGGGAATCCGGAACTTTACAATAAATATCGGAAGTACCGTTGATGCGCTCACAAAGGAAATCGGAACAGATATAACCATGAATCCACAGGCGATTATAAATACTCCGCCTCGTATACGTATGACGACATTATATGCTGTTGCTGCGTGCTTCGGCGGACGTGTGGTGAATACCTGCAATCTGTCTGAGGACTGGGTAGGATATTCCACAAAATTCGGTGATTCCGCAGGCGATTTCTCTCCCCTTTCCTCTTTCACGGTTACGGAGATTCTGCAAATCGGCGACTATATAGGACTTCCGGAACAGCTCGTTCATAAAATACCGATTGACGGACTCTGCGGAAAAACTGATGAGGAAAATCTCGGATTCCGATATGCTGAACTTGACCGTTATATCCGCGGTCTTACGGATTTATCAGACAAGCCGGAACTGAAAGAAAAAATCGACAGAATGCACCGGAATAATCTTCACAAATTACAGCCTATGCCATGTTTCAGCTATATGAAAAACTGATGATTTTATAA
>CAMWRC010000158.1 GCA_947176565.1 uncultured Ruminococcus sp. | reverse complement strand
TGATAATGGCGTGCAAAAAGGCAAAGCATAAAGACGTAGGACGTATTTTTGTCGGATTTTCCGTTCTTATGACAGGTATGGATTTGATGAAAACTTCTGTTGACCCTCTTGCCGAATCGGAGGAGTTCAAAAAGATACTTACAGCATTTGAAAATCCGGTTCTCGGCGTGCTTGTGGGAGCAGGATTTACCGGAATTATTCAGAGTTCAGCAGGTTCTGTCGGTATTCTTATGGCATTTTCAAAAACGGGTGGTCTTACTTATGCTATGGCTATGCCTATTGTCATGGGTCTGAATATAGGTACTTGTGTTACGGCAGTTCTTTCCAGCTTCGGAGTAAGCAAGGACGCTAAGCGTGTTGCATGGACTCATATTCTTGTTAAGGTTATTGGTACACTTATAATGCTCCCGATAATACTTATTCTCGAACACCTCACACCGGTGGGTGATTTTATGAATAATACTGTAGGATATATAGGTATTGCAGTAATGCATACTGCATTTAATGTCATCAATACTGTTATGCTTCTTCCGTTCACAAATCAGCTTGTTAAGCTCTCTCATCTTATCATACGTGATAAAAAGGGAAAGTCCGAAGAAACAGACGTATTTTCAGCACTTGATGACAGATTCCTTAAAACACCTGCTGTTGCCGTTGAAACCTGCCGTGGAACTACTGTTGAAATGGCTGACCTTACAAAAAATGCCATTATTGATGCTATAGGTCTGCTTGTTTCCGGATATGATGCGAAAACTGTTCAGGCGGTCATTGATGCCGAAGATTTGATAGACAAGTATGAAGATAAAATAAACAGCTATCTTGTTAGATTATCAAAAAGCAGTATTACCGGACGGGACAGCCGAACGGTTTCAAAGATGATGCACTGTGTAGGAAATTTTGAGCGTATTTCCGACCATGCAGTAAATCTTATCGAATCTGTTCAAGAGATGAAAGAGAAAGGAATTAATTTTTCAGATGAATGTATCAATGAGATAATGGTTATTAGCGATGCAATAAAGGAGAATATCAAAATTGCCTTTGTTGCGTATTCCAATGATGACTTATCTTCCGCACATCGTGTAGAGCCTCTTGAGGAAGTTGTTGATAATCTCAGCACGGAACTGAAAAACCGTCATATACGCCGTTTGCAGAATGATGAATGCACTGTTGAACTGGGATATATTTTTCAGGATATTCTCACAAATCTGGAACGTATTTCTGACCACTGCTCGAATATTGCCGGCTGTCTTATTGAGACGGACGAGAAAACAAATATTCACGCATATCTGAGCGATGTAAAAGAGAATGATGAGACATTCCGCCGTGAATACAAAGAATATTCAGAGCTTTATTTTGCACGGCTCATAGGTGAAAATTCGTGAGAAAACAAATTATGATATCATAATTTGTTTTTAATTCAAAATATTAGATAAGAGATTGACAGCCATACAGAGTATAATTCCGACAGATGTCGGCAGAATTATGCTCAGAAGCGTATATTTCAGACTGCCGGTCTCTTTTTTTATGGTCATGCAGGTTGTGGCACACGGAAAATGAAAAAGTGTGAATATCACCATACATACAGCCGTGCGGAGCGTCCAGCCGTTTGCAGTGAGTAATCCGTATAATTCGCGTGTATTGCTGTATTCAACAAGGCTTCCCTTTGCAAGATACGCCATGAGAATTATTGGAATTACAATTTCATTTGCAGGAAATCCGAATATAAATGCCATGAGTATAACTCCGTCCAGTCCCATAAGCTGCCCGAAAGGGTCTAAGAATCCGGATATATGCGCAAGTATTGATTCTCCTGAAATGTTTATGTTTGCGGCAAGCCATATCAGCAGACCGCATGGAGCAGCAGCGGTACAGGCTCTGCCGAGTACAAATATCGTCCTGTCAAGAAGTGAGCGTATAAGTATCTTCCCGATTTGCGGCAGACGATACGGCGGAAGTTCCAGTATGTATGAGGACGGCTGACCTCGGAGAATCGTTTTTGACAGCAGAAACGACATCAGAAGCGTCATAATAACTCCAAGAAGTATAACCGAAAGCAGAACCGCTCCGGAAAGAAGCGAACCCAGAAATCCTCCGGAAACAACAAAGAACATAGCGATTATGGCAATAACAGTCGGGAAACGTCCGTTGCATGGTACAAAGCAGTTTGTAAGAACAGCTATAAGACGTTCACGCGGACTGTTGATTATCCGGCAGCCTGTAACTCCGCAGGCGTTGCAGCCAAGTCCCATAGCCATAGTGATTCCCTGTTTTCCACACGCTCCGGCACATTTGAAACACCTGTCAAGATTGAATGCAAGCCGCGGAAGATATCCCATATCTTCAAGCAGCGTGAACATCGGAAAGAATATCGCCATAGGAGGAAGCATAACTGATACCACCCATGCAAGGACTTTATATATGCCCTGTATCAGCAGACTTTCCAGCCATTCAGGCGCGCCGAAATCAAAAAGCCATTCTGAAAAAATATCCCCGATACCGAATAATACGGAACTCAGAAGCTGAGACGGATAATTTGCTCCTACAGCAGTTATCCACATAATAAGACCGAAAAGCAGCAGCATTACTGGTATTCCGGTTGCCGGTTTCAGGAATATACGGTCAAGCTTTCTGTCGCGTATATGCGGGTCTGCATTGCGGAATGTAACGGCTTCTCCGGTGATACGTCCGGCTTCCTGTGCGAGTTTTTCCGTATTATTTTCACAGTTATCATCAGAATTATTTTCGGGATTATTTTCAGCTGATTCAGAATCCTGCTCCGGAATATCCGCAGTCATAACATCAGACAGCGTACTGCACAGTTCGTCAAGTCCTGTGTTGTTCCGTGCAGACGTAAGAACTACAGGAACTCCCAGCAGCTCCGATAATTTATCGCGGTTCACGGTTATTCCTTTTTTTTCTGCTTCATCTATAAGATTGACGCATACTATAGTTTTCGGCATATATTTTATTATCTGCAATGCAAGATATAAATTACGTTCAAGGCATGAGGCATCGCAGACCACAACAGCACCGTCTGCCTTACGGGAAGTTATAAATTCCGCCGCTGCCTTTTCCTCTGCCGATGCAGAAAACAATGAATACATACCCGGAATATCTGCAAGTGTGAATTTAGTTCCGTTATATTCAAAACGTCCCTCGGCGCATTCCACAGTTTTGCCTGACCAGTTTCCGGTATGCTGTTTCAGTCCCGTAAGAGCGTTGAAAACTGTTGATTTGCCGACGTTGGGATTTCCGGCAAGAGCTACGACATATTCTCCCATAATATCACCTCATGAAATGATATGCAGAGAGTTATAAGTATATGAAAAAAATCCCCTTTGGTTTCCAAAGGGGATATACTTTTTTGTTCAGATTTAAGGCAGATTCTGATTTATTAATCTATTAATACATTCCGCCCATTCCGCCGGCAGGCATTGCCGGAGCAGGATTCTCTTCCGGAATATCTGCTACAAGGCTCTCTGTTGTGAGTACCATTGCTGCAACAGATGCTGCATTCTGGAGTGCAGAACGTGTTACCTTTGTCGGGTCAACAATTCCTGCCGGAATCATATCTGTATATACTTCATTGTATGCATCGAATCCATAGCCTACCTTGCGTGAACGGCGTATCTTGTCAACGATTACGCTGCCTTCAAGACCTGCATTTTCTGCAATCTGACGTACAGGAGCTTCAAGTGCCTTGAGAATGATTTTTGCACCTGTCTTTTCATCGCCGTCAAGTGAGGGGAGAAGCTTCTCTACTGCCGGAATAGCGTTGATGAATGCTGTACCGCCGCCTGCAACGATACCTTCCTCAACAGCTGCCTTTGTAGCTGCAAGAGCATCTTCGATACGGAGTTTCTTTTCTTTCATCTCGATTTCTGTAGCTGCGCCGACTTGGATAACTGCTACGCCGCCGGCAAGCTTTGCAAGTCTTTCCTGAAGC
>CAMWRC010000157.1 GCA_947176565.1 uncultured Ruminococcus sp. | reverse complement strand
GTGTTTATTTTTGCTTTGAATAAAGGTATAACATTACCTATAATAAGTCTTATACAAAAGTGATAAGCAACAGTCATAGAAGTTACTGCCAATGCCAATAGGATTGCAGAATTAATAAAATTATTTACAGCAAACAGAATTACAGTCAGGAATACAGATACAAAAGAGACAGTATACATTACTTTTTTAAAACTGCTTTGATTTTTCATAAATTCATTACCTAAACATCAGGTCATCTAATTCAGATTCAAAAATATATCCTGATTTAATATAAATATGGACTAATTTTTGATTGACTTCAATAAATATTGCCTCATTGAATCCGTTTTCTTCCGCATATTCAATATCGTCCTGGATAGTTGTGCATATTTTTTCACAATAAACATCATGACTTCTGTAGTTGTCAACAATAATATCTGCCGTTTGTTCACATTCTTTATCATAGTAAATCAGAACTTTTTTCATTGAAATTCACTCCGAAACAAAAAATCCTCAGACAGCATAAAAACTGTCTGAGGACGAAATTACTCGTGATACCACCTCAGTTTATCGGCATATGAAAACAAAATATATCGACCTCATTAAGCTGTAACGTGCCTAAACGTCCGCACCTACTGGATTTAAAGTCTGATTTCAATGCAGAAGCTCCCGAATGTAGTTCCCTGAGAATCTTCACTTCCTCGCACCGTCCGGAAGCTCTCTGAATCAGTTTATATCGCAGGTTTAATCCGCTCAACGCCTTTAATAACAACATGATAACATATATATCAGTAATTGTCAAGGAGTTTATTAAAGTTAAATCAAAAAAATATCTATTCTCCTATTGACTTTTTTTATGCGATAGTGTATAATAATATCGTTGAAATGCTGATGTGGCACAGTCGGTAGCGCAACGCCTTGGTAAGGCGTAGGTCGTCGGTTCAAGTCCGATCATCAGCTCCATTCCTGCGAGTGAACTGCTTGCAGGATTTTTTTTAGGCAGGTTTTTTATGAAACAGAAGATAAAAAATTTTTTCAGAAATTTCTTCATCTATTTCTTTGATACACCGGTTTTTCCGTCTCTGGTAATTATATGTTCGGTATTTATGCTCGCTGTCACCGCTGATGAACCGGTAAGAGCTAAGCACGCCTATCAGATGTCTGCTTTACAGTATGCACGTTCAACATCTGTTCCGGTATCTTCTGCGGAATCATTTTCAGAATTAATTCCGGAATCAGTTACAACATCGGCAACAGAGATTCAGATTTATGATATTGTTCCGTATTATACAGAAGAAGTAACAGAGTTCATAACTGCAACTGCTGTACCGGAGACTTCCACAGCTTGCGTTACTTCCGCAGTTTCAACAACGACCGCTGCAACTGAATATCAGCCGCCGGTGTATGATTATAATTCTCTCGTATCAACTTTTTCACCGAATTATTATTACTATCTTGACAGAATGGTTGTTGTCGGTGATTCAATCGCGTCAGGATTCAATGTATGCGGATATATTCCGTATGAACATAATCTTGCTCAGGAATCAATGGCAATATGGAATATGGACAACTACGGATTTGACATCGGAGGCGGATATATGGGAGTTCTTGATGCGGCAGCGTATGCTTATTCGTCCCTTTATTATATATCGGTCGGAATGAATGATATTTTCGGAATGACTCCGGACGAATACGCATGGGAAATGCGTTCAATCGTTGAATATATTCAGGCGTGCGTTCCTACTGCTACCATAGTTGTTGGAGCAATTACGCCGGTCTCTGCGAACAATTACTATACAACTAATGATGTACTCATTCAGTTCAACAATGCTCTTGAATGGGTTTTAAATGATATGGCGGATAGTCATGTAATATATTTCAATGCAAATGATGTGCTGTGCGACCATAGCACAATGACTCTAAGCTGGGAATTTGCAGGAGAGGACGGGCTTCATCTCAATGCCGGAGCATATAGTCATCTTCTTAATTGTCTGTTCAACTATCTCGATATGACGCCGGCTGCGGAGCAGATACAGAAACATGAGGAAAATTTGTGGGCAAACTGGTGGTAAAAAGGAGTGGCAATGTGGATTTCAATGTAAACAGCGGTGTATGGGGAACTATGTTCGGCATTCCGTGTATAGTTGCTGATAATTTTCTGAAACTCGCTACAGGAAATCAGATAAAGGTTCTTATTTATATTCTCCGCAATGCGGGCAGACCGGTATCTTCTGATGAACTGTCGTCAATGGTGGGAATATCATGTGATGAAGCGGAAGAAGCCGTGATGTTCTGGCAGCAGGCAAATATTTTTACTGCGGATAATCATATGGCTGTACAGTCAATTATGTCTCCGCCTCTGCCGCATGAACCAGCAAAGACTGCTCAGCCGGAAAATACCACGGAGCTATCTGTTCTTGCGCCTGCAAGACCAAAAAAAATTATGCTTGCGGCATCTGAAATCGCGGAGATAATAAATAATGATTCTGATGTTGCTGAACTTTTCAGATGTGTGGAGTCCCTACTCGGCAGTGTGAACTATACCATGCAGAACACACTGATACGAATTCACAGCGAACTTGGATTGAAAACAGAAGTTATTATGACTCTCATTACATACTGCAAGGAAGTAGATAATATCAATCCCCGAAGTATTGAAAGAACCGCTGAAAACTGGCGGGATTCCGGAATAAATTCCCTTGAGTCGGCATTGAATGAAGTGCAGCAGCTCAGCAATGTTCAGGAATACCGAAATAAAATCATGCGGATTTTCAAAGTAAGTGATATTGCGAAGAAATATGAAAAATTTATTGGGCAGTGGAAAAAATGGGGAATTTCTCTTGAACTCGTCACTCTTGCCTATGAACGTACCCTTGAACAGATAAACAAGCTGAATTATCCATATATCAACAAGATTCTTATATCATGGCACAATGACGGATTTACAACTGTTCAGGACGTTGAAAATTCAGAAAAAAAATATAAGGACAGCAAAAAAAGTTTCGGCGCGCCGCTCGACGGATTTGATGCCGAAAAATACAAAATATTCATCAATGATGTATAAGGAGATGTTTTTTTGAACAGCGAAATATTTGAACGGGCTCATGCTATTCTGGCACAGAGACGCAGCAAGGCACAGGCTGAAAATGAAAGACGTATACAGGAAATAAACAAAAAAATTCCGGAGATAGTACAGATAAATGAAGCTCTTTTCAATACGGGAAAAGACCTTATCCGGATTATTTCCGAATCAAAAGGCAAAGATGTAACCGCACAGATTGAGCAGATAAAACAGAATAACCTCGGAGCGCAGCAGGTTGCGGGTAATCTTCTTACATTCTACGGTTATCCTGCTGATTATCTTGATGTACACTATACGTGCCAGCAATGTAATGATACGGGTTATAACGGAAACAGCTTCTGTACCTGTATGAAAGCTCTTTTCTCAAAACTCGCCGCCGAAAAAATGAATGAAAAATCTGTACTTTCTCTTTCAAGCTTCGAGACGTTCAGTCTGAAATTCTATGAGGGTGATGATTATTTTGCAATGGAAAAACTGCTGGACTATGCACAGAAGTATGCCGCGGATTTCAGCGTGAAATCAGACAATATACTGATTTACGGCAACGCTGGTCTCGGCAAGACACATATATCGCTTGCTATTGCAAATGTTGTCATACAAAAAGGATTCAACGTTATCTATGATTCAGCTATAAATATTCTGAGGGATGTTGAAAAGGAACATTTCAGCTACGATAAATCAACAGAAATACTTGATATGATAACTTCATCGGATTTGCTGATAATGGACGATTTAGGCACGGAATTTGAATCAAAATTCTATATTTCCGCCGTTTACAATATAGTGAACAGCAGAATTATAAAAAACAAACCAACTATTATAAATACAAATATGACTGTTGATGATATATCAAAAAGATATGGCGGAAAAGTAGCTTCACGTATCGGCGGTATGTATACGGTGCTTGAG
>CAMWRC010000156.1 GCA_947176565.1 uncultured Ruminococcus sp. | reverse complement strand
AGGTAATTGAATAAAATCAAAATCCCACGAAATTATTGCGATTCGGGGGATTTTAATTTTATTATTGATTATATCAGATTTCTGTTCTCGATAGCCTTGTAAAGTGTTACTTCGTCGGCATATTCAAGCATACCGCCTACCGGCAGACCGAATGCAAGACGGGATACTTTGATTCCCAGAGGTTTCAGCAGATTTGCTATATAAAGAGCAGTTGCATCGCCCTCAACTGTAGGATTGGTAGCCATTATCACTTCTTCCGTTCCGCCGCCGGAAATACGAGCCAAAAGCTGACGTATACGAAGTTTATCAGGAGTTACGCCGTCCATAGGCGACAAAAGACCATGCAGAACATGATACAAGCCGCCATATTCGTGTGTACGTTCAACGGCGGTCACATCTTTCGGTGATTCAACTACGCATATAACACTTTTCATGCGGTTCGGGTCATCGCATATCGGGCATATTTCGCGCTCTGTCAGATTCTGACATACCTTACAGCAGTGTACTTTTTTCTTCGCATCAAGAAGAGCCTGTGCAAATTCCTCTACCGAATTTTCGTCCATAGTCATAACATGATAGGCAATACGCTGCGCCGATTTCATGCCGATTCCGGGGAGAGATGCGAATTTTTCCGTGAGTATTACCAGCGGAAGTGCATTATGGTCAGCCATTAAAACATTCCCGGTATGGAAACACCGCCTGTTATCTTGCTCATTTCAGCCTCTGTAGTTGATTCGATATTGTTTACAGCCTCATTCACTGCGCTGATGATAAGGTCCTGAAGCATTTCAACGTCCTCAGGGTCAACAACTTCCGGCTTGATATTGAGAGACTTGATGATTTTCTTTCCGCTGAGTGTTACCTCAACAGCTCCGCCGCCTGATGTGGCAGAGAAATCACGCGCTTCAATCTCGTCCTGAAGCTCTGTTATCTGGTCCTGCATTTTCTGCGCCTGACGTATCATCTGATTCATATTCTGTGCGCTGCTGCCAAGTTTTGGTACTCTTGCTTTCATTTTAAATTTCTCCTTTAATATCAGAAATCAGAATCTGTTATAATATTTATTTTATCAATGAACAGATTCTCACATATTTGTATTGTCAACAGCGGTTTCAATTCCGCTGTCAACTGCCTTTTTAATCAGCTGTTCCGCTCTGGATTTTGTTTCCTCAACAGTAGCAGTACATCTTGCTGAAATATTATAATTTCTGCCGAGAACATTAAATATAGCTTTTCTCAGCGAAAGAGCATTATTTTTATCGGACTTGAACAGTGATATAAAAAACCGGTTCGGCGTTTCGATACACATTACATTGCCCTTTGAGTAAGCCTTTGAGCCGTCAAGACTTCCGGCTACTGCCGGATTTATATGCCGGAACTCAGCAAGTATATCGTCCCATTTAAGGCATGGTTCAAGCTCGTCCGCTTTCAGATTTTTAATGTCAACGCGGACATTCGGCGGTTCGTTTTCCACGTCCGGCGCGGAAGCTGTAAGAACTTCACGCTGTTTCGGCAGAAAATCGTTTTTCCCTTTTTCCATATCCGCTATTTTATTTTCAAGAACTCTGATTTTTTCCATTGCCGCACTTTCTCCGGCAGGAACAGGCTGAACAGGTTCATTATGGATTCCGCTGCAAAGCCTGATAAGTGCAAGTTCAAATTCCACACGCTTATTCATCACGCGTCCCATATGTTCGCGGCAAAGCTGGAGCTGTTTCAGACGTTCCATAATCTCTGGCAGTTCGTTCTTGCTGGCAAGCTTCTGAAGTCTTTCCATTTCATCAGGCATGACTGCGATTATATCGCCGGCAGTTTTCGGAGCGGCTTTTATGAGCATAACATTTCTGAGCTGCAATATTAATTCTTCGCACAGTCTTGTCAAATCCTTTGACATATCATACAGCTGCGCTGTAACTTCGAGAGCTTTCGGAGCGTCCTCTGCGGAAACTGCGTCAAGAATATCGAACAGATATTCACGCCCTGCAATTCCGGCAGCCTGAGATACAGTTTCATCGGTTATTTCATCTGCGCACACAGAACACTGGTCAAGAAGCGAAACAGCATCACGCATACCGCCGTCAGCGATTTTTGCAATCAGTGCCGCACCTTCTGCCGAAAGTCTGATATTTTCCTGCTGTGCGATATATCCTAATCTTGCGGCAATATCTGCTGAACGTATACGGCGGAAATCATATCTCTGACAGCGTGAAGCCACAGTAGCAGGAACTTTGTGTATTTCAGTAGTGGCAAGTATGAACTTCACATACGGCGGCGGTTCTTCCATGATTTTCAGCAGTGCGTTGAAAGCCGAAGCCGAAAGCATATGAACTTCATCAATAATATATATCTTGAATTTACAGCGTTCCGGCGAATAAACAGCACCGTCGCGCAAATCCCGTATATCTTCAACGCCGTTGTTTGAAGCTGCATCTATCTCAACAATATCGGTAAGAGAAGCATCGTCCGCCTCTCTGCATATATCACATTCAAGGCATGGATTACCGTCTTTCATATTCGGGCAGTTCACGGCTTTTGCAAGAATACGGGCGCAGGTAGTCTTTCCAGTACCTCTCGAGCCTGTGAAAAGATATGCATGAGCTGTCTTATCATTCCGGAGCTGATTTTTCAATGTATCAGTGATATGCTGCTGAGAGATGACATCATCGAATGTAAGCGGTCTCCACTTGCGATATAAAGCCTTATACACGGCAGCACCTCCTGAACATAAAGTTCCGGAACATAGATGTGCAGGCTGGCTGCGGCACACGAGACGTTCCGCTTAATGCTGCTCGGTCTCCCGCCTGACATGGTTCACGGTGTCTTGTTGCACAGGGCCCGCACATCTATATTCCGGAAAATTATCAATATTTAAGAGTCTTACACTCTGTTTCTTATTATATCACATCTTATCAATCTTGTCAAGAGTTTTTTCAAATATTTCAGGAACAAATATTCTTACTGAATAATCTTAGCATATCAGCTTTTATTGCATGATGTTCGGGTTCATCAAGATTCGGGTCATTCCGCAGAAGCTCCTCAGCACATCGGCGTACATCTTCCGAAAGTGACGCAATATCCGAAGCATCGGCAATTTTAAGCGGCGGAAGTCCATGCTGCGCACTGCCGAAAAAATCTCCCGGTCCGCGCATATCAAGGTCTGCCTGCGCAATTCTGAATCCGTCAGCGGTAGATGAAATAATTTTCATTCGGCGTATGCAGTCCTCATTTTTATTGTCGGTTATAAGAATACAGGTACTTTCAAATTTTCCGCGTCCTACACGCCCGCGGAGCTGGTGAAGCTGCGAAAGTCCGAAACGTTCAGCATTTTCGATAACCATAACCGCGGCATTAGGAACATCAACACCTACTTCGACTACAGTCGTACAGATAAGAGCCTGTATTTCTCCGTCGCTGAAACGTTTCATAACATCTTCTTTTTCTGACGGCTTCATTTTTCCGTGCAGAAGTGCAGTAGTATAGCCTTTCAGCGTTGTTTCGGCAGCACTTTCCGCATATGTTTTCACAGCGAAAAGCTCACTCTCACTGTCCTCTATCATCGGACAGACAACATATGCCTGCCGTCCCTCGTCAAGCCTTGCGCGGACGAATCCAAAAGCTCCCTCACGTTTTCTGCCTGTTACGGCGTATGTCTTTACCGGACTTCTGCCTTTCGGAAACTGATGTATACTCGTAACATCAAGGTCGCCGAATATATTCAGCGCAAGAGTCCGCGGAATAGGAGTAGCTGACATTATAAGCCTGTGCGGGGAATCTCCTTTCTGAGCAAGTGCGGCTCTCTGTGCAACGCCGAATCTGTGCTGTTCGTCCGTGATTACCAATCCAAGGGATTTATATTCAACATCTTTCTGAATTATAGCATGAGTACCTGTGATTACCTGAATTTCTCCGTTCAAAAGTTTTTCGCGGATTTCAGCTTTCTGCCTTGCAGAAAATGCACTTGTCAGGAGTGCTGTTTTTATACCAAGCGGCTCTAAAAATAAACTGAATGTATGATAATGC
>CAMWRC010000155.1 GCA_947176565.1 uncultured Ruminococcus sp. | reverse complement strand
AGATAATCAAATCAAAAGGCACAGTTTCAGAAGATTCCGGAAATAAAGAAGATTCTGATAATAAACAATAGTAAATCATAACAAAAAACCTGTGATTGTAAAAAATCGCAGGTTTTTATTATTTTTAACTTATCTTACTTTTGCTACAATATCATCAATCAGCTTGCTTAAAAGTTCCGGCTGCGTCATTGAACCTAAATCGCCCTCACGTCTTGAAGTTACGGAAACTGTTTCCGTTTCGATTTCGCGGTCGCCTACAGTCACCCATACCGGCAGCTTTTCGAGACGTGCCTCACGTATTTTCTTACCTACCTTTTCTGCTCTGTCGTCAATCGAACAGCGGATTCCGGCAGCTTCAAGCTTCTTCATAACCTGACGGCAGTAATCAAGATGTCTGTCTGCAACAGGAACTATACGTACCTGTTCCGGAGCAAGCCACAGCGGCATTGCTCCTGCATATTTTTCAATCATGTATGCGAGAGTACGCTCATAACAGCCGAGCGAAGTTCTGTGAATAATATACGGACGTTTTTTAGAACCGTCAGCGTCGATATATTCCATACCGAATTTTTCCGCAAGAAGCATGTCAATCTGAATTGTAACAAGCGTATCTTCCTTGCCGTAAACATTCTTGTACTGAATATCAAGCTTAGGACCATAGAAAGCAGCCTCGTCAATACCTATTTCATATTCAACGCCGAGATGTTCAAGAATCTTAGCCATTACAGCCTGAGCTTCCTCCCACTGTTCGGCAGTACCCTCGTACTTGTTCTTCGGATTTGCAGGGTCCCACTGTGAAAATCTGAAAGTACAGTCCTCAAGAAGTCCCACGGTATCAAGCATATATTTTGCAAGTTCAAGGCAGTCCTTAAATTCTTCTTCGAGCTGGTCAGGACGCAGTACAAGATGACCCTCTGAAATGGTAAACTGACGGACGCGGATAAGACCATGCATTTCTCCGGAATCTTCCTTGCGGAAAAGAGTCGAAGTCTCGCCGAGTCTCATAGGCAAGTCACGGTAAGAACGCTGTCTGTTAAGATATACCTGATACTGGAAAGGACAGGTCATCGGACGGAGTGCGAAGCATTCCTTTGTTTCGTCATAAGGATCGCCGAGAATGAACATACCGTCAAGATAGTGGTCCCAGTGACCTGAAATTTTATAAAGCTCCCGCTTTGCAAGATACGGAGTCTTAGTCAGAAGATAGCCGTGTTTCTGTTCAACGTCTTCAACCCATCGCTGGAGAGTCTGAATAACTCTTGCACCCTTTGGAAGAATAACCGGAAGTCCCTGACCGATACAGTCAACAGTTGTGAAAAATTCAAGTTCGCGTCCGAGTTTGTTATGGTCGCGGAGCTTTGCTTCTTCACGGCGTTTGAGTTCTGCTTCAAGCTCACTGGCTTTCGGAAATGCTGTGGCATATACACGGGAAAGCATCTTGTTTTTCTCAGAACCGCGCCAGTATGCACCAGTACATGAAATCAGTTTGAATGCCTTTACAGGAGCAGTTGTCAGAAGATGCGGTCCTGCGCAGAGGTCGGTAAATTCTCCCTGCTTGTAGAATGAAATCGGTTCACCTTTTTCTGCGTGTTCCTCACAGAGTTCGACTTTATAAGGCTCACCCATTTCTCTGAGTTTTGCAACAGCTTCCTCCGGAGAAAGTTCAAACTGTTCAAGTTCCAGACTCTCTTTAACGATTTTTTTCATTTCAGCTTCGATTTTATCAAGTTCATCTCCTGAAAAGGGCTTTTCAATGTCAAAATCGTAGTAGAATCCATTTTCTATAGCCGGTCCTATGGCAAGTTTTGCATCAGGATAGAGTCTCTTTACTGCCTGTGCAAGAATATGAGATGCAGTATGCCAGAACGTCTTTTTTCCGTCTACGGAATCAAAAGTGCATACTTCAAAATCACAGTCGCTGTCAATAACTGTACGCAAATCCTTTACTTCGCCGTTTATTTTAACACAGCAGGCGGATTTATAGAGTCCCATTCCGATTCCTTTTATAATATCCGCAGCGCGTTTCGGCTCATCAACCGCCTTTATACTGCCGTCTTTAAGTTTTAATTTTATCATTTTAAATTCTCCTTTTCAGTTTTATTGCAGGATAATATTCTGCACGACTTTTTATATTCTTTTCTTATCCAGACTAACATCAATATAGCTGACACTATAAGTACAACCACTACATCAAATCTGTCAAAGCAGTAATTATACCTGAAGTTATTGTATGATGTCATATCAAGACTGAATGTTACAGCAAGCCACTCAAGAATCCGCACAACAGCAGCCGCAGAGAATGAATAAGCACAACTATAGCCTAACATCGCCCAGAATGGCTTCCAGTTTTTTGGTAACTTGTATAAAGACCACGAAAATTTATCGGGTCTGTTATAGAACACCTGTGAAATATAAGATTTGAAATCAGGAACATCAGCAATAATTGTCTGATATTTTTCAAAAGAATATCTGCACGCAAAGAACATTATCACAAAGAATATCAGATTTACTGTTATAAGCGTATCCCAGCCCAGATGCAGATAAAGTACAAGAGGATTAGCCTCCATACTTAAATCAGGAGTGTTATACATTGTAAGCAGACCGTCCGCAAGCATAAGAATAACATATATGATAAACAGCTTAATTGATTTTTTCATATTACAATGCACTCCTTAATTTCTGCCTGTAATTTCAAATTCGCTGTCATAGAGTTCGATATTTACGGAACACATATATCCGTCATCGCTTGAAACGGTAAAGCAGACAACAATTTCTTCGTCATCAATATCGACATAGATATCTTTGAGAACAATATTTTCTGCGAGTGTCTCAGCAGAACCCTCATAGTAGCCTTCATCAGCTGCAATCTGTGCGATTTTCTTTTTTCCGCCGTTTACGGTTTCGAGTTTTACAGCTATATCGCTCAGATTATTCATAATATCTTCTTCTGAATCAGTATAGAAACGCACTGTTATCATTCTGTCCCAAAGCTTATACGGAAGTTCAAAGGCTTCCTGTTCCTCGTTGTACCTGATATTGCTCATTAAATCACCTCCCGTCTGATTTCTGTCAGCTTATGCCATTCTGTGATAAGTTTACAAAAACGTCCCTTATGCACCTGAAGCATAAGGGACGATAAAAACCGTGGTTCCACCCAGATTCATGCGGACAGATAATATCACATCATACCACATCTTTACAGAGTCGTGAAAGACTCCAAGCCCTTTAACGGTGGCAGACCGTCGTTTATTGGACGCTCTCAGGGGCGGTGTGCATACATCACTGACTTTACCGCATCACAGCATACGCGGCTCTCTGAAAAAGTCATAACGGACAATGCCTTCCCCGTCACAGATTCTTTTTATATAATATCACATATTTCTTGTATTGTCAAGCATTTTTCTGTGAAATTTCTGTGGAAAAAAGCATATTCCTGACTGGTTTTATTTCATAGAAATCAGTCGGAAAGAGCTTTTATGAGTGCTTTGCGGAGCAGTATCAGGTCGAAAGTATCTGTACGTCCGTCGCCGTTCATATCGGCATCTGCAAGATATTCCGCAGAAAGAGGAGATTCATTCAGCAGATGTTTTGAAAGCAGAATCAAATCCGCTGCCGAAACTTCACCATCTTTATTAATATCACCAGCTGAATCAATATCCGGCTCAGTATAAGGCTGTGCAAAAACTGTGTAATTTATGCAGTTATATGTCTGACCATTGCTTCCAAGCGAAATTTTTTCATAAGCAGAGACAATTTTTTTATACAGCGAAAGTTCCACATCATTTGAGATTTTCATTGTTTCTGTAAGTTTTTCCCAGTCTGTCAGGAAATCCGGCGTATTCTCAACACGCGTATCAACAGCGGTATACAGATTGATATTTTCGCCTGAAATGAACGTCGCAGCTTCTCCGGTCGTACCTTTCGCGTCACAGGCAGTAAGAAGCTGTTCCGCACCGATAAGATAATCCGGAAGCGATACTATTGTAAAATCACGGTCGCCGAAAACCTTTGAACCGACAGCGGCATTATAT
>CAMWRC010000154.1 GCA_947176565.1 uncultured Ruminococcus sp. | reverse complement strand
ATTTACCGGTGTAGGTGAGCTTTCAAGTGAAGGTAATGACCTCTGGAATGAAATGCGTGAATCCGGCGTTATAAGTAAAACAGCTCTCGTTTTCGGTCAGATGAATGAACCTCCCGGCTCACGTATGCGCGTTGCTCAGACAGGTCTGACAATGGCAGAATATTTCCGCGACCGCGAACATAAAGACGTACTGCTGTTCATTGACAATATTTTCAGATACGTTCAGGCAGGCTCGGAAGTTTCCGCACTGCTCGGACGCATGCCGTCTGCTGTAGGTTATCAGCCTACCCTTGCAACTGAAGTCGGCGAACTTCAGGAGCGTATCACTTCAACGAAAGACGGCTCAATTACGTCAGTTCAGGCGGTATATGTTCCAGCTGACGACCTCACAGACCCTGCTCCGGCAATAACTTTCGCACATCTCGACGCAACAACAGTTCTTTCAAGAAAAATCGTCGAACAAGGTATCTATCCAGCTGTAGACCCTCTTGAATCCAATTCGCGTATACTTGAACCCGATATTGTCGGAGAAGAACATTACTCAGTCGCACGGCGTACTCAGGAACTTCTCCAGAAATATAAGGAATTACAGGATATTATAGGTATTCTCGGTATGGAAGAACTCGATGAATCAGATAAGCTCGCAGTGTACCGCGCAAGAAAAATACAGAAATTCCTGTCGCAGCCGTTTAACGTCGCCGAAAATTTCACCGGTCTGAAAGGAAAATATGTTCCGATTAAAGATACTATCGAGGGATTCAAGGCAATAATCGACGGCGATATGGATAATTACCCCGAAAGCGCATTCCTTATGGCTGGAACAATTGATGACGTTCTCGCAAAGGCAAGGGAAATCGAAAACGGAGTCTGATATTATGGGCAGAACTTTTTATTTGGAGATAATAGCCTCAGACCGTATATTCTTTCAGGGCGAATGCGAACATCTCGTAATAACCGCTATTGACGGTCTCCTCGGAATCCTCGCCGGTCATGAACCGCTTGTAACTTCTCTCCCCACAGGCGAACTTAAATATATGACAGATGGCGAATGGCATTATGCAGCAATTTCAGAGGGCTTTATCGAAGTAATGCCTGACAAGGCTGTTATCCTCGCAGACTCATGTGAACTTCCGGAGGAAATCGACGTTAAACGCGCCGAAGAAGCCAGAGAACGCGCTGAGGAAATGCTCCGCCAGAAACAGAGCATACGGGAATACTACGAAACACAGGCAGCACTCAACAGAGCCATGAACCGCCTTAAAATTTCGCAGAAAAAATTCAGATAATCACGCTCTTTTCAGCGTAATAACCGAAAATCCGGCTTTCATTTTGTGCAATACTTCTAATTATGGATATTTGTCCGTTATATGCTTGACTTTTCCAAAGAAATATTGTAAAATAATAGTAATTGTCACAGACAAAAAAATAACAGGAATTTTATGCCCCCTGTCCGTTGTCAGAAAAAATATTCTGTAAAAAAATCAGAACGGTATGAGTGCATATGTTCCGGATTCAGGAGGCAAAAGACGTGAAAAAGATTCACAAATCCACTTTCTTCATTGTCGCTGCTATTATTGCGTTGTTCGCAGTCTCCGCTTTCACAGGATTTGACTATATGTACGGCGATAATACGACCACCATTGTCAAGGGCGTTGACGATATACGTCTCGGCATTGATATTCAGGGCGGTGTCGACGTTACATTTGCTCCTGCGGACGACTACGATGCTACCGATGAACAGCTTGACGCCGCTACCGAAACTATCAAAACTCGTCTCGGTGCGCTCGGTATCAATGACAACGAAATCTACAGCGACTACAAATCAGACCGTATTATTGTACGTTTCCCGTGGCAGGCTGGCGAAAGCGAATACGATGCCGAATCCGCCGTTAAAGAACTCGGAGAAATGGCTGAACTTACTTTCAGGCGCGGCGAAGATTATGATACCGACGATGACGGCAATATAATCCCGACCGGAGAAATAGTTCTCAACGGTTCGGATATCGCTTCCGCTGACTATATGCAGCAGCCTGACAGCAACGGCAATCTTGAATGGGTAGTTACACTCGCTCTCAATGATTCAGGCAAGGAAGCATTTGCAGCTGCCACTGCCGAACTTGCCGGAACAGGTACTCCTATCTCCATATGGATGGACAACACTAAGATTTCCGCACCGTCTGTAAATTCAGCTATTACTGACGGAAATGCAGTTATCAGCGGAAGATTTGACAGCGAATCTTCAAAGAAACTCGCCGACCAGATAAATTCCGGCGCGCTTCCGTTCAAAATGGTAACCAAAAGCTTCAAGACTATTTCTTCAACTATGGGCGAAGGTTCTCTTGATGCAATAATCCTCGCAGCTCTCATTGCATTCGTATTCATTGCAGTCTATATGATAGTCCTCTACCGTCTCCCCGGATTCGTTGCTGTAATTGCAGTAATCGGACAGATTGCAGGTACTCTTGCGGCTGTTACCGGCTGGTTCGGATTTATGCCGGGTTCAACTCTTACTATCCCCGGTATCGCAGGTATCATACTTGCTGTAGGTATGGGCGTTGATGCAAATATCATAACCGGTGAACGTATCAAAGAGGAACTCCGTTCCGGAAAATCCCTCGATTCCGCAATAAGAGTAGCTTATAAACGCGCATTCTCCGCTATCCTTGACGGTAATATCACAAACGTTATAATCGCAGTTATACTCATGGGTGCTTTCGGAGTACCTACAAGTTTCTTCTCTAAAATCCTTAACAACACGGTATTCTTCATGTTCGGTGCAACTACCGAAGGCGTTGTATACTCTTTCGGCTTCACGCTCCTTGTAGGCGTTATCTGCAACTTTGTTTTCGGCGTATTCGCCACAAGACTTATGGTTACAGCCCTCTCCAAATTCAAGGCATTCAAAAACAGAAAGCTTTACGGAGGTGATGTCAAGTGAGTAAATCAAATAAAAATAAACAGTCAGCACAGACTCCCGCTTCACCAGCAGCAAAAGTATTTGACTTCTGCTCAAAAAAGAGAATGATACTCATTATCGCAATATGCGTAGTGGCGGCTCTGCTCCTCGGTATCATAATAAGAGGCGTAAAGCTTGCTATCGAATTTAAAGGCGGCACAATGCTTACCTATTCATATGATGGAACTCTTGATGTTAATGCTATAGCGAATACAGCAGAAAATATCGTCGGTGTACCGGTAACAGCTCGTACAGGCGAAAGCCTCGCTGATGACAGCCGTCAGATAACACTTTCATTTACATCAGAAGAAGGTCTGAATGCTGACAGACAGTTTGAACTTACAGAAGCTCTTACATCAGAATTTCCTGATAATCAGCTCGTTCTCTTTGATTCAAATGATGTAAGCCCCGCATCAGGACGCGAATTTCTCCTGAAATGTCTCCTTGCTGTCATCATTGCAGCACTTCTGGTAATCATCTATATTGCTATCCGGTTCTCGAAAATCGGTGGCTGGTCAGCTGGTGTATGTTCAATCTTTGCTCTCTGCCACGACCTTGCAGCAGCACTTGCTGTATCAATTCTTGTGGGTTTTGAATTTAATGCCAATATCGTTGCAGTTATTCTTACGATTCTCGGTTATTCAATCAATAATACAATCGTAATCTATGACAGAATCCGTGAGGACCGTACACTCTATCCAAAAGCTACCCTGAATGAACTTATCAATATGGGTTGTTCACAATCCCTCAAACGTTCAATAAGAACATCTATAACCACTATCGGAACAATGGTTATAGTATCAATAGTAGTTCTGGTAAGCGGTTATACTTCACTCCTCAGTTTCTCTGTTCCGCTTATAGCAGGTCTTGTTTCAGGTACGTATTCTTCAATCTTCGTTGCTCCTGTAACATGGTCATGGTGGAAAGCAAGAGAAAATTACAAAAAATCTGCTGAATAAAAATTTTGCAAATATAAAATTCCCGTGGGAAAATTGAAATCCACGGGAATTTTTTTATCTTGATTTTTTTGATTTATGAATTATGTATTTTCTTATTTTTCTGAGAATATATCCTATGCC
>CAMWRC010000153.1 GCA_947176565.1 uncultured Ruminococcus sp. | reverse complement strand
GTGTTTACATATGGCATAATGCTCTTGTAAACACAGGTTATTTTTAGTGAATATCAAAATTCATATTCCGAAAGACGAACTTTCAAATTTACGGTAAACATTCGGACTCGTACCTGTATGCTGGCGGAACTGACGCATAAAATATTTATCGTCTTCATATCCGCATTTTGCCGCAATTGCGGGCAGACTCAAAGCTGTCGTCATCAGCAGGAACTTCGCAAGAGAAATCCGGCTCTGAATCAAATCCTTGTGAAAACTTACGCCAAACATATTCTTGTATGCAGCACGAAAATGACCACAGCTGAGATTAAAGTCACGACATTCATTTTCCGCGTCCCAGTGCTTTTCCGGTGATTTATATATGGACGAACGGACAGCATTAAATTCATTGAATCCGACAGTCCGCCGGCGATTGAACATATCCGCAGTTCTGCGCGATATTTCATCTGAAAGTATATCAAGTACCCTGTCTGTACTCATATTTTCAGCCTTAAGACTGATGCTGGCAAAAGCTACGGTATCAGCGATTTTTTTAGAACTGTAAACAGGCGAATGAGTAATAAGCACATCAAGACGGTCTGCTATTATTCCGGCGTAGTCATCAGGAAAATTTCCTACAGCTGCAAATATAAAAAAATTATCAGGAAGCTTCGCGCATATCGCACGGCTTCCAACAGCAAGCCGTTTCATGCATTCAGCTATTTCTGAATCTATTTTTACCGAGATTCCTTTTTCGTCAATGCGGGTTTCGTCAGTGAAAAGTCTTGTTTTTATCATGACAGCAGAAATAATATTATTCTCGCCAGCTCTTTCCAGTGCAGAATCAAACTCACGGTAAAAACCAGTTTTGTTATATAATCCCGTAGCTGTATCATGAAAAACAGAAAGATTATTGCATTCTAGAAGTTCATGTATATCATTTCTCATACGCAGAATATTGAGCGCATTGACAGCTGAATTTATCCAGTCCGTAACTACGCTGTCATAACCGTCAGGCTCGGTATATTGGAAAATGAAATACCCAAGTTCTATTCCGTCTGTAAACATCGGTACAAAATAAAGAAACCGCTTTTCTCCCGCTCCGTCAAGATTACCGGCAAAAAGCTGATGACGTTCATAGAAATGAGGTTCTGATGATACTTCAATCGGACTTATAATGCGGTACATAACCATCATTTCATTATTGGAATTTACATCTAGCCGCGACATTGTCCTGATATTGCACCAGTTTTCATATAAGCAAAGATAAAGTCCTTTTATATTCCGGATAAGATAGGAATAATCCTGAAGCGCACGTATATAATCACTTATGGAACGGCAGACAGCAAGCTGCTGTTCAAAATTTCCGCATATTGTCATACTGTTGTGGAACTGTACCCAGCGGACATTTTCAAGTTCCTCACCAAGAAATTTCTTGTCAACTCCGCATGAACAGGTATCGCCGCAGACCATACAGCCGTTCAGCGGTATTTTATCAGATTTCTCTCCTGTAAGCATACGACGGATTTCACATACAGCCTGCGCTCCTACTGATGAACGATTACGCAGATAAGTCGTCAGTATCGGAGAATGATAATAGCGTTCGCCGGCATATTCATAGCCGATAACTGTAACATCTTCCGGAATATTTATGCCATGCTTGAAAAACGTATCAATAAGACCATAAGCCATATAGTCATTGGCACAGATTATAGCCTGAGGAAGCCGGCGTTTTCCGCTGATATATTCCATAGCAGTATCTTCGCCGGAATTTGTCCAGTAGTTACCGTATATGATATTTTCATCGGGAAAAGGAATATTTTTTTCTTTGAGAACATCGCGCACTCCCTCAACACGCTCATTGGAGGTATCAAGCTTCTTATGACCTGTAAGTATATGAATATCCGTAAATCCGTGAACCTCTGTAAGATGCCGTGCAATATCGCGGAAATCAACTCTCACATCATTGTTTATGCAGATATTTCCGTCCATTTCAGTACCTGTAACAATGACAGGTATATTGTTTTTAGCGATTTTCTCATAGATAAAATCTTTTATATCATATCCAATTACTGATTCAGCCATAAATATAACTCCGTCAATTTTTTCTGATTCAGCAAGTTCATATATTTTGTTTTCTATTTCTATATTATTAAAATAATCGCCGAAAGTATTGAAATTATAAATATTTGAAATAACAATTACATAGAATCCATATTCCTCTGCCTGCTTCATGATGCCGTCAATCATAATACGCTGTTCACGTTCATAAACACGTGTTGCAACAACAGCAATAACCGGTCTGCCGTTTATCAAAAAATCACCTCTCCCATAACAGACTGTTTAACAGGAATCGTCTATATTATTATACCATATCCTGCGCGAAAAATCAAGGAAATTTCTTCATAAAGTCCACCTAATCTGCAAATTGTGGGTTGTGAATAATTTGTGAATGGTGTATAATATAACTATAATAGTACGAAATATATGAAAAGATTTATATAATTGCGAAAATAATTGTTGAATCTGGATTTTATTATTGAAAGGGATTGATTATTTTGAACAGAAAGAAGATTATTGCAGCTGCAACTTCCGCGCTGTGCCTTGCAAGCAGTTTCGCTGTTATGCCACAGATTGCGGGTATGCAGTCCCTTGCAACTGAAGCAGTCCGGAATGACTTTGAAGTCACTTACGAGGGCTGGCATGGAAGTGATGTTGATTCATATGTTGAAGCTGTAGACGGAATCGGTTTCGGCAATTCAAGAGGTATGCTCGTCAGTGAACGTACTTCTTCAGATGCTGGTGCAGTATCGTCAAAAGGTTTTTACCTCTGGGGCGGAGTCAAGTACAACTACAGCGTACAGGTAAAATCAGAAATAGATGAAGTGTTCCATATTTCACTTCTTTACAAGGACGAAGAAACAGAAGAAGCTACTACTGTTGAACTTGCCTCACAGAATGTCAAGGCCGGTGAGTGGACTGAAATTTCTGCTTCATATAAAGCTCCGGAAAATACCTATGAATATGAAATAACCATTACAACAGAATCTACAAATGATTTCGTTTTTGATGACGTTGTCATCACATCAAAGGACGGCAAAACTATCGAGGCTAAGGCGGCAGACGGCGGTCTTAAAGATGTGTTCAACGGCTATGGCTTCCGTGTTGGTAATATCCTCAACGGCGGAACTATCAGAAATTCCGCAATTACTGCAAACTTCCTCAAGGATTACAACGCTATTGAATGTGAAAATGAAACCAAACCCGATGCAACTCTCGTCCAGAACGGTGCTAAAAATACCGATATTAAGGTTTCACTCAACAGCTGTGCGGCTATTGCTGACTTTGCAGAAAAGAACGGTCTTGCATTCCGCGGTCACACTCTCGTATGGCACAGCCAGACTCCTGAATGGTTCTTCAAGGATAATTTCCAGAACGGCGGCAACTGGGTTTCATCTTCCGTAATGGACCAGCGTCTCGAAAGCTATATCAAGGGTATGTTCTCTGCTTTCGCTTCTCAGTATCCTTCACTGAACCTCTATTCATACGATGTATGTAACGAGTGTATTTCGGACGACAGCAACAGAACCGCTAACAACGGCGGTGCAAGAGAACCCGGATACGGCGACGGTAAATCTCCTTGGGTTCAGGTTTACGGCAGCAACGCTTTCGTTGAAAAAGCTTTCACATATGCAAGAAAATATGCTCCAGCTGACTGTAAGCTTTTCTACAATGACTACAATGAATACTGGGACCACAAGCGTGACAGTATCATAAATACTATCCTCAAACCTCTTTCGGCAAAGGGCGTCCTTGACGGTATGGGTATGCAGTCTCATATTGATGCAAGCTACAACGGATTCTCAGGTACTGTAAACTATCTCAAGGCTATGGATATGTTCCTTGACCTCGGAATTGAAGTTCATGCATCAGAAATTGATATTTCTCTTGACAACGGTCAGACACTCGACGACCAGGCTGCTAAATATGAAGCTATCTTCAAGCACGCTATGGAAGTAAATACTCAGGGTACTCACCCCGGCAGAGTTACACTTCTTCAGGTATGGGGTCCTAACGATGCCAATAC
>CAMWRC010000152.1 GCA_947176565.1 uncultured Ruminococcus sp. | reverse complement strand
ATAATAACAGTGATATACTTTATAAATTGCAGGAATATCTTGTAAAATTTTTTCTGTATATGTACGATGAGTGGAAAGAAATGGGCATATACGATGAAATAGTTGCTGATATTGAACCCGTTATGGAAGGCTATAAATCAGGCAAGAATCTTATTGAATATCTTTCCAGACCAACACTATATGTTTATCAGCCGAAAGGTGACGGAATAGGATATGGAATAGAGTGTGATTGTCCATGGGAACCTGAACATCAATGCTTAATCATCATTCGTAATGATGAATTATTGTATGTTGGTCAATCTGATGATTTGGACGCATGGGGTGACAAAGACGACTATTATTGTATTTGGCACGATGAAGATATAGAATAATACTATATATATTCTAAAAAAAATATCCCGAAAGCGGCTTCTGAACGGCTTTCGGGATATTTTTTATCTTAATTTATACTTTAACATCATCAGAGATGCACCTACTGCGCCTGCAATAAAGAGAATACCAAGCTTTTTTACTTGTGATACTGCAATTGGGTCATCACGCTGTTCAGCCTTTGTACACATCTTAGGTGCGAAAAACATAAGCAATCCTAAAATTGCCATTATTATAACAGCTATAATTCCGATGTCCATGCCGCAATCATCTTCGTCTCACTAAAAGTCAGCGTTTTGTTTTATGTTTTATTTTACTTCAACAGTCCAGCCGAAAGTATCTTCAATCTTGCCCCACTGGATGCCTGTCATTGTATCATAGAGCATCTGAGAAATTTTTCCGATTTTGTTGTCGTTTATCTCCATAACCTTGTCATTCCATTTGAGATGACCTACAGGAGAGATAACAGCGGCAGTACCTGTTCCGAAAACTTCTTCAAGCTTGCCGGAATCGTAAGCATCGGCGATTTCCTGAATTGTGATACGTCTTTCAGTTACCTTGATACCCTTGCTGCGGCAGACCTCGATAGCAGATTTTCTTGTTATTCCGGGGAGGATAGAACCCTGAAGCATCGGAGTTACAACTTCTCCGTCAATAACAAAGAAGATATTCATTGCTCCTACTTCCTCGATGTATTTCTGTTCAACGCCGTCAAGCCAGAGAACCTGAGAATAGTTCTGCTTGTGAGCCTCGTCCTGACCGATAAGGGAAGCGGCATAATTTCCGCCGGTTTTTGCAAATCCCATGCCGCCGCGGACTGCGCGGACATACTTGCTTTCAACGTAAATATTTACAGGGTCGAGACCGCTCGCATAATATGCACCGGACGGTGAAAGAATTATCATAAAGAGATAGTGTTCACCGGGCTTTACGCCGAGGAACGGGTCGCAGGCGAATATATACGGTCTGATATACAGTGATTCTCCGTCTTTTGAGGGAACCCAGTCCTTTTCAACTTTAAGAAGTTCCATAAGGCACTGCATACCGAGTTCCTCCGGAAGTTCCGGAATAACGAGACGTTCATTCGATTTGTTGAGACGCTTGAAATTTTCATCAGGACGGAACAGCTGAACCTTGCCGTCAGCGGTACGGTAAGCTTTAAGACCCTCAAAAACGGTCTGACCGTAATGCAGACACATTGCGGCAGGGGAAAGCTCAATATTGCCATATGGTCTGATTTCCGGGTCGTGCCAGCCCTGACCCTTATCATATGGCATAACGAGCATATAGTCGGTAAAGATGTGACCGAAGCCGAGAGAATCACCGGGCTGCGGTTTAGCTTTTAAAGAATCTGCTTTAGTGAATTTGATTTCCATTTTTATAAACCTTCTTTTTTATAAATTGATAGAATTAACAGAAAGCATTTATCCGGTCGGCGTAGTAATATTCTTTTTTGTAAATCCTTGAACATACAATGATACCAGCGGCATCGGCGGCTGCAAGGATTACAGCAGCAGAAACCGAAACAGCAGCAGTGATTTTAGCATTTTTTGTCATAATAATTTCCTCCACAGCCGAAAAAATACACTTACAGATTAATTATATCATATTTTTCCTTAAATTTCCATATATACGCGATAAAAAACTGCACAAAATATCATGTTTGGATTCGCTTATTTTTGTTGCAGAAAACGATATTACTCGTCATAAGTGCGTACACGAAGTACCGCGCCGAGTGATTCGGCAACTTTGCGGGCTGCTTCAATCTGTTCAGCAGGAATAACATCAACGACAGACATTATCACCTGTGCGGATTTCTGCTGAACGCAGTCAGCTGTGAATTTCTGCATAGCTTCCCATGCGTTGTCGAATTTTGGACGTGTTACTTTCATATATTCGTCTTTAGTTCCGGCATTGAGGCTTACTGAAATAATATCCATAAAATCACAGAGTTCCTTTGCGATTGAACGTCCGTTAATCAAATCGCCGAGACCGTTGGTGTTGATTCTGAGCGGCGGACAACAGGGGAGTGCTTTCAGATTATCAGCAGCAGCAATAAGAGCATCAAGACGGCAGGTTGGTTCGCCGTAGCCGCAGAAAACGATTTCTTCGTATTTTGCAATATCAAGTTTTTCCATATCTGTGAGGATTTCATCAATTGACGGTTCATGCTCCAGCCACAGCGGCTCTGAACCATATGCGCCGTCAGCGTGATTTCTTATGCAGAATGTACAGCTGCACGGACATTTATTTGTGAGATTTACGTAAAGATTGTTTCCTACCTCATAGAATATATTCATAGCTTTTTTCATGTTTAATTCTCCTTTTAATTTATATAAATTCTCGGCACTCTCTTGGATATTCCGCATACGATTTCATATCCGATAGTTCCACAGATTTCCGCAATATCGTCAGCGGTAATAATATCATTGCCGTCACGTCCGATAAGAGTGACAATATCTCCTGATTCCGCATCCGGAATATCAGATACATCAATCATAAGCTGGTCCATACATACGCGTCCGACTATTCTGCACCGTTTTCCGCGGACGAGTATTTCTCCCTTTGAGGAAAGAAGCCGTGAATAGCCGTCTGCATATCCTATAGTTACGGTTGCAATCCGCATATTTTTTTCAGTGACGAATGTTCTGCCATAGCTTATACAAGTTCCTGCGCCTACTGTCTTTACCTGCGATACGACAGCTTTAAGTTCCATGACCGGCTCGATTCCGTCGGGAATATCAAGTTTTCTGTCGGGGTGAAGTCCATAGAGGATAATTCCGGCGCGTGAAAGAGTACTCCTCGGGGAATTTCTGTAGCAGGTCGCTGCACTGTTCATGAAATGTACATGAGGGATTTTTATTCCGAGTTTCACAAGTATATCATATGTATCAAGTATGAATTTCTCCTGAGCGTCTGAATAGGCAATATCTTCCGGAGAATCACTGTCAGCAGCTGCGAAGTGGGTATATATTCCTTCAACGGAAATTTTATCGGTCTGCATTATTTTCAATATTTCCGCGGCGCAGTCATCGCAGGAATCATATTTCAGACCGATTCTTCCCATTCCAGTATCAATTTTTATATGGCAGCGTAAAGGTTCGGGGGTATTTTTTGAGAGAGCTATGGCGTAATCCATAGATACGACACCCTGAATTATATTATACATTGTTATTTCATGGGCATATTCCGGCGGCGTATAGCCAAGAATAAGAATTTCTGCATCAGCGCAGAATCTGCGGACAGCGATAGCTTCATCAAGATTTGATACGGCAAAATATTTAATGCCGCATTCATGAAGCGTGCGGATAATGTGTTCATCTCCGTGACCATAGGCATCAGCCTTGACAACAGCCATAATATCAGTAGATGAACTGTTGAGACTTCTGACGGTTTCGAGATTTTTTCTGAGCTGTGGAAGTGAAATTTCTGCCCATGCTCTTTTAAGATATGGTTTCATTGTCAAAAATCCTTTCTGAAAATAATTTCTGGAAACAGCCATTTTTACGGCGAATATTAAAAAATAGTTACAAGCTGAAAAATATCTTGCTTTTTTCGGAAGTTTATGTTACAATTAGTTGAGAAGCTGGTGATTTATGTTTTATTCATGCGATTTAAAGTGCGCGGTGTATTCAGTTTCCGAAGCAGGCAGCAGCACAGCAGTATATGTGAGCAGTCTCGGTAAGGAATATATATCCTTACCGAGACTGCTCACATA
>CAMWRC010000151.1 GCA_947176565.1 uncultured Ruminococcus sp. | reverse complement strand
GTATATTTTCCCGCGCCTACGGGATTACAGTATTTTTTTTTCATCTTTTTATTATTTATTTTCTTATTCTTTCAAGATATTCCGTAATTGAAGTATACAATTCCGCGGCGGCTTCGGAAGTATCAGACTTTTCATACGAGATTTTCTCAATTGCAGTATTATAGTATTCTTTCATCTGTGCAAGCTCCATGTATGGACTGATAGTAACAGTATCAAGCTGTTCCAGCATTTCATCATTTTCCTGCGCAAGACCTGTGAGACTGCCGTTTTTTTCAAGTGCAGATTCTGAAGAATGTGATGACGGAACTCCGCGTGTTGTTCCCAGTATCTCCGCCGCTTCTTCATCGTTGAGCATGAAATTCATAAACGCCGCCGCTTCGTCAGGATATTCAGTATTCCGTGACAATGCATACAGTACAGACGGTTTTATCAGCCAGCCGCCGCTGTTTCCGCTGTCGTCCGTGAGCATAGGACCGGCTTCGAGAACTCCCTCCGGAAGTGACATTTCATATTTTCCGACAGAACTTCCCCATTCCAGAACTCCGGCAACACGTCCGTCAATAAATTCCGGAGACTGATACAGCGATGCTGTTCCGTCCTCATCAGTACGCATATCAATAGTACGTATGACATGATTTTCCTCAAGTTCTTTATAGAAATCAAGGGCGGCTTTTATATCGCTTTCAGTAAATCCGAGCTGTCCGTCAAGAGTCATGAATTGTCTGCCTGTTGTCTGCTGAACATATACTACAGCAAGATACCACGCTGTACCGCCTGACTGAATATCCAAATCAAGAGGAAATAATCCCTCGCTGCTGAATTTGCTTCCAAGTGATATAAGTTCATTCCACGTATGCGGATAATCAGCTCCGAGCTGCCTGTATGTTTCGGAATTGTAGAAAAGTCCGCGTCCGCTGACAGATACAGTAACGGCATTCAGTATTCCTCCGACTCTGCCGAAAGACAAAATTTCGCTGTCATACTGTGATAAATCAAGATATTCCGAAAGCTGTCCGAGGTCGTAGAATCCTCTGCCATCAGATGAAAACGATATAAGCCAGTCATAATTTATCTGCATGATGTCGGGTTCAGTTCCACCGCTTAACTGTGTGCCTACTTTTTCGCTCCAACCGTCCCAGCCGCCGTATTCAGGCACTATTCTGATTTCCGGATATTTTGTATTCCAGAGTTCAATTGCATCAAGAGTCGCCTGATGCCGGTCATCACCGCCCCACCATGAAAACCTGAGCGTACATTTATCGAGCTTTCCGTCCGGCGGAGTAATATCATCTGCGGAATTTTTCCCACAGGCTGAAAGAGAGACAAGACAGCTAAGTGCTGTTATTGATATTAATTCTTTCTTCATTTCTCCTGTCCTTAAATATAATGATACAACGGCAGGACAAATATCCTGCCGAGAGCCTGAACTTCAAAAATCGTATTCACATAAAATCAACCTGCCGGAAAGATGTGTTGTTTTTACATAAATTATTCAGGCAGAAATGAATTGGGTTTTGAAAAGAGATAGCCCTGAGAAAAACGTATACCGTTCCTGTGGATAATATCCTGTATATCCTGATTTTCTATATATTCCGCAACAATCTGCTTGCCATGCCTCACAGACCATTCAGCAATCATCTCAAGGAACTCACGGGCATATATGTCATTTTTTATATTTCTGACGATTTCTCCGTCAATCTTTATGAAATCTGATTTCACCTTGAATATATTGACTATATTTGAAAATCCGCTTCCGAAGTCATCAATTGCGATTCTGCTTCCAAGCTGGTGTATCTGTTCGACAAACTCAGCGATTATCTGATAATCCCGTATTTCCTCAGTTTCAGTAAGTTCAAATACATAATTTTCAGGGTGTGGAGCATTCTTCAGATACTTTACTATAAAATGCACTATCTTATAGTTGTTTATGTCGCTTATATTAAGATTTATAGTAACCGTTTCGCGTCTGTCACGAAACAGCTTCATTACCTTGATTATCATGAGATACGATATATCGGAATAGAATCCATAATCCTTTGCCGTTTCCATAAACTGAGCTGGATTATAGATATTTCCGTCCTCATCAGCAATACGCATAAGTGATTCGTACATATTTATATTTCCGCTGCTGTTGTCGCGTATTCCCTGAAAATACGGGATTACCCTGTCATTTGCAACAGCGTCATTGAGAATTTTCAGCATTTTCAGTTTGCGTGCGTTTATCTGTTCAAGACCGAGGTCGGAAGTATAATGCAGGAAAAATTCCTTTTTCTGACGCATACTCAGAAGCGTAAGTTCAGCCTTGTTTATCATATCCTCCTCATGCATGACTATGGAAAATTCGCTTACCGGAAAATATTCCCCGAACTTATATTCAGAAACAAAATTCTGTACAGAGTGCATCATATCAACAAATTCCCCGTCGCATACAGAAGGACTGCACGTAATTATAAGATATGTTTTTTTATAGATATAGCAGCTGAGTGGCTTATCGCCAATAAATTCAATTATTGATCTGTAAAACCGTTTGAGACTGGCATTGAATTTTGACTTGCTCATAAAGGCATTAAGCAAATTTTCATTTCTGCAGCTCAGCATACATATCTTATCAAATCTGCCCATACTGAAATCATATGAATATTTTGTAATATTTCCGATTCCTGTTTCATCATCTTTGAAGAGTGTTTCTTCTATTTCATGCTGACGCTGAGACAAGCTGCTGTTTTCTTCGGACTGTTTATTCATATTCACGAGATACTTGACTATATGTTCCTGTTTGTTTATCAGTTCGCCTGATTTTCTGCGGAGTATATCAGTATCTATTTTTATACGGCGCGCACTTTCGGACAATGCCGACACTGCAAATGAATAGTTGCAGTATTGATTTCTGGTGTTCATATTTCCGATTTCACCGACCACAAGGCAGCCGCTCAGATTAGTATTCTCAAATGGCATAAGTTCCCATTTAGCGCAGTTCATAAACAGCGTCTGACGAGAAACACAGCTATAGCCGAAAAGAACTTCTGCCGCATGGGAACTGATATTATTACATACATCTTCACATACTTCAATAGTTTTCTGAATGCTTGAATAAGATATTTTTACTATTTCTCCGGCTTTTGCTTCACTCGGAACAAACATCACCGGTTCAGGCTCATCGTCAAATACATGAAATTCCTCGGTCTGCGGAGAATACGACAAAGCCCATGGAGTTTCACCATGGTTAACACGCACCAACGGAAAAAGTGCAGTCATATTATAATCTGTTTTGTCAAGACTGCTTATTCCAAGTTGTTTCATATACCAGTTTACAGCATTTTCGCCGTCAATAGCGCGGATTATCATTCCGTCCGCGTCGGTTATTGTATGGCATATGCCGACCGGTTCTGTAACATATACAATATCGCTGTAAACCGAGATTTTTTTTGAATTTATAACAGCCACAGCAACACAGTTGTCTGAAACGCTGTCATTATCAAAAACAAATGCGTCGCGTTTTATATTAAGATTAGGATTCTGCGGCGTATTTGCTATTCCGCCGATAAGCTGAACATTTTTGGAGCGTTCATTAAAACGTTCAACAAATCTGCCGACCTTCATAAACGGACGGGCGAACAATACAAGCATGAATTTTGAACTATCATTCACTACAGCATCTATAACATTATCTGCAAGAACCGAACCGCGCATATCCGAACCGATTTCTTTCGAAAGAGAACAAAGACAGGTATCGACTTCAGAAAATTCAAATTCTGTAATTGAAATCATACAGCAGTCGGTATGAATATCGCCATTATAGATAACGCCGGAAGTTGAGCTTCCGATTATTTTTGCATTCGGAAAATGTCTGAGAATCATCTCAACAAATGACCTGATATTTTCTTTTGTGTGAATACAGGTATGGATTCTTATAAAATAGTTTCTGGATATATCCAGTTTCTCGCGCATTATGAAATTTTCAAGTTCCTGTTCGGTGGAATAGATAAGATTCACGCTTTTCATAATCGTTCACTTCCATAATCAGAATAAAAAAAGTTATATATCATTATAGCATATATTTCTAATTATTTCAAGTGCTTTACAAAACTTTTAATACAAATGTTATAG
>CAMWRC010000150.1 GCA_947176565.1 uncultured Ruminococcus sp. | reverse complement strand
TTTGTATAGTGTTTCTTTTTTGGATTTTTCTTTTTGGTTTTGGATTTTATATATCTTGGGATCAGAGACCATTTAAAAATATTACAGCATCACAGCCAACACAGCAACAGTCACAGCCAACACAGCAACAGTCACAGCCAACACAGCAACAGTCGCAGTCAACACAGCAACAATCACAGTCAAATAACAAAATAGTATTACATATTTTGTTACCGATAATGTTAGGTGTTGTTATATTTATTGTCGGGTGTGCTATATTTGATATTTACACTGTGGGTTCAAACAACGCAAAAAATAAACAGGAATTTAAGAAAGTTCAGATAGTTGATGAAAAGACTAATAAAACGACTTATTGGGTAATTCTTACTGAAAATGATGATAAAATACTGCTTGCTGAATTAGTGTCCGAAGATGACGGAACAGCTGAAATAAATACAAAAAAGCAAAGAATAATTGAAAACGGCGAATATGAGTATGATATAGTTGTATATAGAGAACCACCAACGATAAAATAACAACTGAAATACTCCGTTATTTCAGTCTGCTTATGGTATAACAGAAAAAGGAAAGTGATTGGACAGACTAATCCCTCCGGATTTACGCGCCGGAGGGATTTTTGTAATCAGATTTAATTGAATCTTATCAATCATAATTCTGCGCAAGCCTGTAGTCTACAGCTCCCGAAAATGGGTCATATTCTATAAATTCATTATCCTTATCTGATATAAGATATGAATTTTTATAGAACAGCGGAACAAATCTGTACGTACCGATTATATATTTTTCGATTTCAGTATATGCTTCAATCAGTTCGTCCGGCGATGAACTCGAAGCAAGCGGAGCTGTCATTCCGTCCTCCGGAACTGCCGGAGCAAAAAAGGATTTGTTTTCAAGTTCACGGATTACTGACCGTCCGATTGCAAGATTGCCTTTCAGCGGATACAGTGCTATAAGATAATCTCCGCTTTCGATGCGTGAATCAAATTCATCTGCCGTGACATCTTCCACACCTATAAGACAGCCGAAAAGTTCCTGCCACTGTCGTGTTATGACGTGGAGACTTTTGGAGTCTGATGTTTCGGCATTGACGAGTATTTTGATATTTTCGATATTTTCAAATTTCAGTTCTTCCTTTGCTTTTTCATAGCAGTTCATGGCTTCATCTTCATTATGATAATAGAATCCTCTGTCTGATACGAGTTCTCTGTAGCTTCTCCCATAGAGCTTGACAGCGGGCGGTATGATTCCGTATGCTGTATACATATCGCCGTCGAGGAGGCTTTCTGTCTCTGAACGTCCGACAGACAGTGCCAAAGCGCGTCTCATATTCAGATTGCTGAAAATCTTGTCACCAGGATTGAAAATAAGTCCAAGAGTAACTGCCGGATAATCCTCAACATTATATCTATCCGGATTATACATACTGCTGTCGAGAGTGGTGAAGCATTCTATTTCACCATCTTTGAAAATTTCACGTACAGATTCTTCATCTCTCTCAATAGTAAAACTGAGGAATGACGGCATAATATCATATGAATCGCTCCAGTTTGCATCATTGCGTCTCATATACAGGATATTATTGTGTCCATATGGATCGTAGAACCATTGACGGACATAGAATGCACCGTTTGACATGACTGAACGGTCATCGAGTCCGTATCGTCCCTTTGTCGAATCAAAGAACCATTCACAGCATGGATATGCTGCTGCTGTTGCCATAAGATGCAGGAACTCCTCATTCGGAGCATCAAGCACAATTTGCAGTGTATAGTCATTGGGAGAATATATTTCCGCAAACGAAAGCGGCTGAGTTCCTTTGAGGACTTCATCAGCACCCATTATACATGAAAAATCCTCACTGTACGGCGATTTCATAGCCGGGTCAAGAACTCTGCGCAGTGCAAATTCATAGTCATGGGAAGTAACCGGAAAATATTCCTCTTCGCTTATAATATCATCATTGTTTTTATCAAAAAACCAGTAGTTATCTTCACGCAGATAGAAAGTATATACTTTTCCGTCGTCTGATACTTTATAGTCTGATGCATTACAACAAACTATATTTCCGTCCGCGTCTGTTTCCATTAGTCCGCTGTATAGATTTCGTATTACCGTATTTGATGAAGGGTCGTCGGCGAACTGCGGGTCAAGACTTTTGGGATTTCCAACAAGAGGAACATCATACATATGCCCTGAACCGTCGCCCTTGTCGTCATTTCCGCATGATGTAAGGGCTGTGAGGATAAATATAGCTGCGGCAGTCAGGAGTGATATTTTTTTCACAAGCGTCACCTGCTTCAACTTAACATAGTTGTAACAATAAATCCGCTGCCGTTGTCTCCGGATATTGTATATTCTGAATTTTCCGGAACAAATACGTCAGTATTTCCTGATTCTGCGGCAGGAACATAATATATGCTGTAGATATGACCGTCTGCTGCTGTTTCAAGAGGATTTTCAATAGTATGCGTTTTTAGAATGTCAATATACTCCTCAAGGCAAAGATTGTATGTGTTAATATATTCCGCATGGGGGATTCCGACATAACGATATGTATATGCACGCGGATTTTCTCCGGTATATTCATACTTGCCCTCCGGATAGCGGACGATGAATCCATATTTTCCGGCGTTTTCCCTGAACCATTCATCGGCTTCAAAATAAGAATATCCTGTTGCGCTGTATGAATCAACACGGAACATATCAAATGTACGTCCTGTATGGTAATCAGCATGACCGGCTTCAAATGTTCTGGATTGTCCTGAATTATGGCGATATTCCTGTTCTTCGTAGGTACGGTAGCCGTCCTGAATGAGTATACCGGCAGTCCAGCTTCCATTGAACGCGGCATATGCTTCCATCATTGCATTGAGATTTGTTATAGTTTCGCGGTCAAGAGATGTCACGAGGTCGCCTGTTGAATAGTAGCTGTTCTGATTCTCGTAGACGGCAAGCACTTCTATGTCATCGGGCAGGAATTTATATTCATACTGATTATTTACAACGATAAGATTTCCCTTATAGATATTGTCATGTTCCTGCACGACATCTGTCATTCCCTCCGGTGTTGTTATTACTGGATATACAGCAGTTGTTATTGTGGTTTCCGGTTCGGTTGAATCGGTCGTTGTTGTATCTTCCGGAACGTAATCGTCAGTAACTGCTGGCAGTTCGGGAATGCTTTCACTTTCTGAAGATGATTCCTCATTTTTTTCGTTTCTGCCTGTGATTGCCTTGAATGCTGATGTTCCCACGACACCCATAGCTGCAATCAGCAGCACAAAGATAATTATTCTGTCATAGCGTATGCGGTAACGGCGGTTTTTTCTTCTTTTTTCTCCTTTGTTCATTATGAATCTCCTTTTTTGTCCTGTGTATTATTTTTTTCTATATACTAGACGTTCTCGTACTCATAAATTATAGCACAATTATTACCATATGTAAAGGGCTTTTAAAATTTTCACCAAATCAACAAAAATACGGCATACATATTTTATGATTGCGGAATTTTTTCGATAATAATGTTGTTGCTTCTCTGAAACAATTCTGAAAAAGTATTGCAAATTGTATTACATTGTGATATAATAGAATAAAAGGAAGTGATAAAGTGCTTTTTGAATAGGACAATGATAAGGAGCTTATATTATGAAAGTTTACAAGGATATTGATTTTAGCAGAAGTTTAACGGCAGAACAGCCTGCTATGCCTAAAGATGCTGCTGATTCTCCGGCTGTACCTGATGAGGAATGTCCTGAAATTACTGATGAACAGATAGCAAGGCTCGCTGAAACCGCAAGAATGAGACGACAGCAGACAGAGACAAAGCAGACAGTCGCTATAAGATTATCCCCACAGGCTCTGACAAAAGCTAAATCGTTGGGTAAGGGATATACTACCATATTAAGCCGTATTTTAGAAACTGCACTTGCAGACAACGAGATTATAAAACAGTATTTGTAAGCAGAAAGAGCAGGTTTGAAATTATTCAGCCTGCTCCTTTACTGGAATATGATATAATAATATTAAGGTGGTGACAATATGTCAACAACAAAAGCACAACAAAAAGCAGTTGCAAAATATGAAAACAAGGTTTATGATAAAACGCTTATACGAATGCCTAAGGGACACTTGC
>CAMWRC010000149.1 GCA_947176565.1 uncultured Ruminococcus sp. | reverse complement strand
AGGTAGGTTCTGCCTATGCTGTTTATAAAGATATTTTTTGCTGTATTGATAATCGTATGTATAGTTTTCTATATCATGTATCTGTGGGATTTTGCACTTGTACTTCTGATTGTCATGGCTGTACTGCCGGTGATAATGTTTATTTCAACATATGCTGCAAAAAAGATGATAGATATTGATTTCGCGGTTAAAGATAATACAGCGGCAAAAAAAGAAAATTTTCCGATTCAACTTAAAGTTCTAAACAGAAGCATTATACCAATCGGAAAAGCGGAAGTACACATAGAATACTGCAATATATTCAGCGGCGAAACAGGGAGTTTCACACTTCTTATTCCTGTTCAGGCACGAAACGTCCAGAGTGTTTCGTTTCAGCTGAGTTCGCGTTTCTGCGGAATAGTCAAAGTCCGATGTGCGTATATAGATATTTTTGACCCGCTAAGAATATTCAGATTCCGAGCCGGAAGCAGTATTCAGACTGAAATTTCAATAATGCCGGAGGGTCTCGAAATAAGCGGCAGAGTTTCCAGCACAGACAGATTAAATGATGAAAGCTCAGTATTTTCGGAATATGCCGCCGGAGATGACCCGTCAGAAATATTTGACCTGCGCAATTATAATCAGGGGGACAGGCTTAATCGTATACACTGGAAATTAAGTCTGAAAAAAGATGAATTTATCGTAAAAGACTATAGTCTGCCCGTGGATATACCATGTACGATATTTCTGAATCTCCGGTGCAGCGAAAAATCCGTATATACGCTTCCTGTTTTCGATACGCTTATCGAAACTTTTGTATCTATGTCGCAGTTCCTTATTGAGAATGAACGTGTACATACGGTTGTGTATTATAATTTCAAAGCAGGAAATTTTGTTGAGGTGAATATTGATAGTTCTGATTCTCTTGCCTATATGATACGGGAACTTCTGATTTCACTCAGCGATACGCTTGAATGCGGACTTCCGGAGGAATATTTTATTGAAAGAGAAAATTTTTCGCTTTCATCATTTATATTTATTTCACCGGAGGTACAGCCTGCTGTTATGGAATTTATTGAAGGAAATATTGATGCGGATATAAAAAATGCCCTTATCGTTGTGAAATCTCAGGAAGACGCGGCGAAGATACAGGGATATTCCACAGTCAATACAATACCTGTTATTATTGGCAGAATCAGGTCATCTATCAGGGACATCGAGGTGTAGCATCTATGAAGAAAAAAAAGAATATTATCCATAATACAAGCGGAATCACGGTCTGTGACAGTATTGTGATGTCTGTCAAAGACAAGCATATGGATATGCGGAAGATAGAATCTGTTCTTATTGCCGTTGCAGGATATGTTTCTGTACTCATGGTTTTTCTTACCATGTTTGATTTCAGATACAACAAACCGGCAGTTGTGATGTCAGCAGTAATTTTTTCATTTGTTTATATATGTCTTTCGCTTATCGGAAAAAATGCCTTGTGGCTTATTGTTGTTACGATTGCTGCCGGATTTGCAGCCGCATTCAGAATTATAGATTCAGCGGCGGCAGGATATAAGTATGTGTACAATGTCATTTATAAGGCTTCATATCATACTGATATAGAATATTATAAATTTCTTGATACTTCTCTTGAATATGAATCAACGACAGCATTCTTTATACTCTGTGTATGGTTAATTGCTCTCATAATATATATATTTACCGTGTATCATCAGCACCCGCTTCCTCCTCTTATAGTTGTATTTCCTATTCTGGAAATAGGAATGTATAACGGACTGAAAGTTCCGGTCTTATGGGGAATGATGGCAATAGGCTATCTTTTGGCTGAATTTGCCATGTGTACTATTGATATAGGCGAGTATTACGGCGGAAACGGCGGGTTTGTCCGGAAAGATGATTTGTTTTTCCCGAAAAGGCAGATGAAGCTTAAAGTAACCGAAAAATGCGGTTTATATATCGTTGTTCTTACTCTTGCAGTCGCAGGACTGGCGACACTCGGAATAAAAATTACAGGATATAAAAGAAGTGATGAACTTAATCAGAAACGTATCGATATAAGAGATGCTGTAAATTCGTTTTCAATCGAACATCTTGCAGACAGCATTTCTGATATTACCGCTGCTTTCGGGTTTACATTCAGAATTGAATCGCATAAGCTCGGAAATGTTTCTTCAATGAAGTATAAAGATATAACCGATATGACAGTTAAATTTGACAGCGCAGTAAACGGAGCAGTGTATCTGAAAGAATATACCGGTTCAGTATACAGGAATAATGAATGGTTCAGTCTGCCGGACGATGCATATAAAGACGAAATTTTCACCAGCTTTGAAACTTATGGTATATATCCTCAGAATTTTCCTTTCAGATTCAACAAACTTATAAATCCTGAAACTCCGGAACATACTATCTGGATAGATTCTCTGCTTAAAGGAGAGCGCAGTTTCGCTCCATATGGTTCAGACAGTACAGGAATACTCGGCTATAATAACGACAGTGATATGACATCAAAAAAACGTCTGAAAGATGAGTATTCTTATACATTCAGCCATGTCAGTGCTGAAAATACCTGCGTTTCCCTTATACCGCCAGTACGGAATGTGTATACCCTCGATAATATAGAAGACGAGGATATGCGTGAGATGATTCTTGAATACGGAAACGAAAAGGGACTTGTGAGTTATGATTCCTATCTTTCGCTCGATTCGGAGATACCAGCAAATATAAATGAAATGTATAATGAACCATCGCTTATCCTTGCTGAACTTGTTCAGGAAGATTATGAAAAATTCGTTTATGACAACTATCTTCAGATTCCGGACGATACAAATATAGCGGAAGTCCGTGAAGCATTTGCAGATATATTTGATACATCAGAAGCCGGAGACAATGCCGTGAAAAAGATTGAAATTCTTACCGCTCTCAGAAACAGAGTTTCTGAAATGGCGGAATATTCTCTCCAGCCTGGCAGAACTCCGAAAAACAGAGATTTTATAAATTATTTCCTTTTGGAGAATCATAAGGGCTACTGTACGCACTATGCAACGTCCGGAGTTATTCTTTCACGTATGGCAGGAATCCCGGCACGTTATGCAACCGGCTATGTTGTTGTCGGAGATGATTTCAGCAGTGACAATAGAAACGATGACGGTACATATACTATAGACGTAAAGGATAACCGCAGTCATGCATGGATTGAAGTGTATCTTAACGGCTATGGCTGGGTTCCTTTTGAATTTACAGCAGGCTATACGGAACAGACTATCGATACAACGCCGACTACTTCCGTAACTACGGTTATTACAGAGACCGAAACAACTGCTGTTGAAAATTCCGGAACTGAATCGGCGGATACCACAGACAGACCCAATAATACAACTGTACAGCAAAGCGGTCATCAGCAGAATACAACTTCTGTGACTTCCAATGCAGCAGCGTTTACTACTGGCGGACATATGACCGGAGCAGGCGGTGGCTTTGAAGTACCGGAATCAGTAAAAAATGCAGTGTATTATATAATAATAGCAGTCTGCGCCGCTGCTGTGATTGTTCTGCGGCGAAGAATCATGATTGCTTTCAGAAAGAAACGCTTTACCGAGGGTTCAGCGGCAAAACGTGCGGAATATATGTTCAAGTATGTTGAACGGATTTTCGCATACGTAAATATAAAACGCGATGAAATGCAGCTTACTGAATTTGCAGAATATGTGGAATCCTGCATGGGAGGACGATATTTCTCAGAAGGAGAATTTTCAGAATTTATGAATACAGCTCTGTATGCAGCATTTTCAGGAAATTCGCCCTCAGATGATGAACTCGGAAGATGTATGAAATTTGCAGATCAAACTGCAAAAAAAATCTATGAAAAATCTAACGTTTTAGGAAAGCTTTACCTGAAAATAATACTTTGCTATATATAATTCTAAAAATTCTATTTTTCAGGTGAAGAAAATCCACTAAATGAAAAACAGTCACAGGAATTGTTAAATAATCCTGTGACTGTTTTTGCAAATATAAGCTCAGAGACGACTGCCTTATTGAAATTTCGCTGTGATAATTATTGAATTTTTTTATCAGTACTGTAATGATTAAATAATATTATCCGCATAAATCGTGAAAATCCAATAAAAATAAGTCAAATTC
>CAMWRC010000148.1 GCA_947176565.1 uncultured Ruminococcus sp. | reverse complement strand
TCCCTTGACTGTATATGTTATTTCATCGTTAGGGTCGTAGAGATTGCAGAGTTCACGTTTTACTGTTTCAGCGGTACGTTCACCGATAAGCAGCTTGTACTTGTTCTGCATATATTTTATAATGGCACGGTCAATGGAATTTCCGGCATTTTTGATAGTATGCGAAGTTACCAGACCATTCATGGAAACAATTGCAACATCAGTTGTTCCTCCTCCAATGTCAACTATCATATGACCTTTTGCCTTTGCGATGTTCACACCTGCGCCAATCATGGCGGCGACAGGTTCCTGAATGAGATATACCTGACGTGAACCCGCACTTTTTGCGGCTTCCACAACTGCACGGCTCTGAATGTCCGTGATAAACGAGGGAACGCATATGATTATCCTCGGCTTGATAAGCTGATATCCGGCGACTTTAAGTACAAATTCACGAATCATGCTGTGTGTAAGGTCATCATCGGAAATAACTCCGTCACAGATAGGACGTGCTACATGTATGTAATCAGGATTCCTGCCTATCATCTCATAGGCTTCCTTTCCTACTGCAAGAACACGTTCAGTTCTTGTATTATAGGCAATTACTGACGGCTCGCTGAGAACAACTCCCTTTCTGCCCATTGTCATTACAATATTTGATGTTCCTAAATCAATTCCTATATCCGTATTAGCCATAGAAAGTCCCCCTGTCAGGCAAGCATTTTTTTAAGACAACTGTATCGCAGTGTACGCTTGTCGTTGTCAACCATTTTTTCAATATCTTTTTCAGTTCCCACCAGAATAAGCAGCTTTTTTGCTCTTGTAACAGCTGTATAAAGCAGGTTTCTGTAGGCAAGCTTCTGGAATACGCCCATAACCGGCATTATAACGGCTTCAAACTCACAGCCCTGACTTTTATGTACAGTAATGGCGTATGCAAGCTCAACCTGCGGAAGTATATCAAAGGGATATTCCGCAATTCTGCCGTCAAAATCTATTACAGCAGACTGTTTCGGGACGGAAATGCTTATAATCCTGCCTATATCGCCGTTATAGATTCCCATTCCGCTTTCATCGTCCTTTGTCCACGGAATATTGTAATTATTGCGCGTCTGCATCACCTTATCGCCCTTACGGTAGATATTCGAGAAATATCTGTATTCCGCCTTTTTTCCGTCCGGCGGATTAAGATGTTCCTGCAATATCCTGTTAAGTTCAATAGTACCCACAGTTCCTTTCCGTGACGGAGCGATTATCTGAATATCATTTAAAGGCGAATAATTATACGCATTCGGAAGACGGCGTTTTATAAGGTCAACTATAAGTTCCGTAGCTTTGCCGTAGTCGTTTCTGCTGAAAAAGAAAAAATCATTATTTTTCTGCGTAATATCCGGATATTCGCCGGCAACAATTTTGTGTGCATTTGTGATTATGCAGCTTTTCTGTGCCTGCCGGAATATTTCTGTAAGTTCAACTGTCGGAACTGCTCCGCTCTGAATCATATCTTTCAGAAGATTTCCAGCTCCTACTGACGGAAGCTGATTAAAATCGCCCACCATGATAAGTTTGCAGCCAATCCTGAGCGCACGCAGAAGCTTTTCAAAAAGCAGACTGTCAACCATTGACATCTCGTCCACTATTACAGCATCACATTTAAGAGGATTCTTTTCATTCCGTGCAAAAACAAGGTTGTCTGACTGGTCATATATGGCTTCAAGGAGTCTGTGTATTGTTTTTGCATCGCGTCCTGTCAGGTCGGACATACGTTTTGCCGCACGTCCGGTAGGAGCAGTAAGCAGAACCTCACAGCCGCGTTTTTCAAGCAGGGAAATTACCGCATTCAATGTGGTAGTTTTTCCTGTACCGGGACCACCGGTAAGTATCATAATTCCGCGCGACATAGCCATATTGATTGCTGTTCTCTGTTTTTCGGCATATTTTATGCTGTTCTTTTTTTCTTCATCATCTATTAACTTATTGAAATCAAAATCTTCCGGCGGAGCAAAATCATTGAGAATATGTATTCTGTCTGCTATGAACTGTTCCGCAATAAAATAATCCGGAAGATAGACAAATTCCGAATCGTCTATTACGTAGTTATACAGGTCATTGTTGTCGATAGCAGTATTATATGCTTCATAAAACTCTTTTTCGGAAATCTCAAGCCGTTCCGAAACCGTTTTCAGAAGATGCTCGATAAGCATACAGGAATTGCCGTACAGTGCAAATGCACGGAGAATACACTGCATACCGGCAATAATCCTGCTCTGTGCATTGCGCGGAATATCAAGCGACGATGCAACGGAATCAGCCTTTCCAAAATCAATTCCGATTGAATCACTGCACAGTACATACGGATTCAGCTTTATAAGCTGTATTGAATCAGAGCCGTATTTCCGGAATGTTTTCATAGCGTCAGCAGGTTTTATATCAAATCCGGAAAGATATGAAGTCAAAATTCTGAGAGAAAAAAGTTTTGCAGCTTCAGCGGCTATTTCATCGCATTTCTGCTGTGATATTCCTTTCACCTCACGGAGTCTCTGAGGATTTTTCTCAATTATTTCAAGAGTCTGATCTCCGAATGTCTGTACAATTTTTCTGGCAAGACCGGGACCTATTCCCCTGACAGCTCCGGAAGCAAGATATTTTTCGATATTGATTTTATCCTGCGGAAGCTTACGCTCGCAGTATTCCGCAGAAAACTGAATACCATACTTTCCCTTATTGATGTATTCACCCTCCAGCGAAAGCATTTCACCCTCATCAATATCGCCGAGATTTCCGAATACTGGAATCATTTCACCTCCGGAATCAAGGTCAAGGACTACATATCCGTTTGATGTATTCCGGAATACAATATTTTCAACAGAACCTTCTATATGCATTTTATCACAACCATTTCATTTACAACTTGTTCAAATAAAATTATACACTATTCCGGCGAAAAAAGCAATTACTTTTCTGAAATTGTAAAAAATTTGCGGAAGTTTTCTGTAAGCTGTTCATGAGAAATAAATACAGCGTCCGGATTATCACAGACAAACCGGCGGCAAAGCTCCGACTGTTCAACAGTTGCGGAATAGTCCACAATGATGATATTCCGTCTGCCGCAGCCTTTCTGCATTATATATTCCAGTCTCTGCACAAAATTGTCATCATCGGCAAAAACAGGCATTACAGCAGCATAAGGCGGTACATGCCTATACGGCAGCGAAAAGAAAATTGATATGATTTCAATTACAGCAATCACAAAAAGTATAACAGCTCCTGTAATAATTATCCTGTCCATGAAAAGTACCTCCGTTCAGAGCATTTTTTATATATTATGCAGAAACGGAAATTTGTGTTACAGCAGCTTTTTTCTTTCTGATATTCAGCATAATGATAAATACCGTTATCTGAATTATAAATGTAAGCGTCCATGATATTAAATACGATATATACAACGCATTAAGCGTATGATACTGCGGAATACGGAACACAGTATATATCCATACGATACGGAATCCGCATACACCGGCTACAGTGATTATCATAGGCATCACAGAACTGCCGAGACCCCGCAGCAGACCAGTCGAAACGTCCATAAGACCACAGACAAAATACGGAACACATATGAAGAGAAGCCGTGTAAGTCCGTATTTTACGGCTTCTGGAGAATCCGGAAGATATATCGACAAAAGCGGTCTGCCGAAAATATATGCTGTTCCTCCGAGTACAAGTCCGACCGTGAATACAAATCCGAGACATATGAACATTATTTTTCTGATACGGTCATATTTTCCTGCTCCGTGATTCTGTCCCGTAAAGTTGAGAGCTGTCTGACTTACAGAATTCATTGCCGTGTATACGAATCCCTCAATATTCTGAGCCGCTCCGTTTCCAGCCATTGAAATTGTACCGAATGAGTTTACAGACGACTGTATTATTACATTGGAAATCGAAAACAGAGAGCCCTGGATTCCTGCCGGAAAACCAATCTGCATTATTCTGAGAAGCTGCTTCTTGTAAATGTGCATCTCCCTGAATCTGAACCTGCACGCATCATCGCGCTTCATGAGTGCGCGGAGAATAAGCAATGCTGATACAGTCTGGGAAATAACTGTAGCAAGAGCAACTCCGGCAACATTCATATTCAGAATCATTACAAAGAAAAGATTAAGTATAATATTAAGTATTCCGGCAATTGTAAGATATATCAGGGGGGATTTAGTAT
>CAMWRC010000147.1 GCA_947176565.1 uncultured Ruminococcus sp. | reverse complement strand
TGACCGCCGCTTCCGTGGCACTTAACAGTGAATGTATCGTCCGGAAGTACATGGTCTCCCCATTTTCTGGTAATTTCCGAACCGAAAAGCGTACCGAGTGCGCGGTCAGTATTTTTAACGTTTATATCAATCGTTTTCTTTGTTTTATTTTTAAGAACAGATGCAAATTCTTTCATTATAATAGTTTCATCTACTGTTTTTTCAAGTTCAAAATCGTAGACATCATCAGGATTGAAACACTGTCCCATACCTGAGCTGCCGCAGAGAATTTCCGAAAAATCAATATTTCCGCTCTCAGATTTTTTATAGAGCAGGTCTGTACGTCCTATGAGTTCATCAACAGTACGTATACCGAGTTTGGCCATATACTCTCTGAGTTCCTGAGCGACAAAGTGCATGAAATTGATGATATATTCTGGCTTACCCTGAAAACGTTTTCTTAGTTCAGGATTCTGCGTAGCGATTCCCATAGGACACGTATCAAGATTGCAGACTCTCATCATCACACAGCCCATAGTTACAAGAGGAGCTGTTGCGAATCCGTATTCTTCTGCTCCGAGAAGTGCGGCAACGAGAACATCTCTGCCGGTCATGAGTTTGCCGTCGGTTTCAATAACAACACGTGTGCGGAGACCGTTCATTATAAGAGACTGATGAGCTTCAGCAAGACCGATTTCCCATGGCAGACCAGCATTATATATTGAACTCCGCGGAGCTGCGCCTGTTCCTCCGTCATATCCTGAAATCAGAATAACCTGTGCGCCCGCCTTTGCAACGCCGGCTGCAACTGTTCCTACACCTGCTTCTGAAACAAGCTTCACTGAAATTCTCGCGTCCTTGTTTGAATTTTTAAGGTCATATATAAGCTGAGCCAAATCCTCGATTGAATAAATATCATGATGCGGCGGCGGTGAAATAAGTCCTACGCCGGCTGTGGAATGACGTGTTTTTGCTATCCACGGATAAACTTTTCCGCCCGGAAGATGACCGCCCTCGCCAGGTTTAGCACCCTGAGCCATTTTTATCTGTATCTCCTTTGCAGATACAAGATATTCGCTTGTAACGCCGAAACGTCCGGAAGCAACCTGCTTTATTGCTGAACATCTGTCAGACCGGAGTCTTTCCGGAGATTCGCCGCCCTCACCGGAATTGGACTTTCCGCCAATGCTGTTCATTGCAACTGCCATACATTCATGCGCTTCCTGAGAAATAGAACCGTAAGACATCGCTCCTGTCTTGAAACGATGACAGATGCTTTCAACAGATTCAACTTCATCAAGAGGGATTCCGCCGTTTTCATCAAATTTGAAATCAAGGAGACTTCTCAGAGTGAGTTCGTTATCCTCACGGTTGACAGCATCGGAATATTTCCTGTAAATCCCATAATCACCGGTTTTTGCCGCCTGCTGGAGAAAATGTATTGTTTCCGGAGTATAGAGGTGGTCGCTTTTTCCGGAACGGAGTTTATGACTTCCGAAACTTTCGAGTTCACGGTTTACGTGAAGTCCGAGCGGGTCAAATGCCGCAGTATGCAGACTTTCCGTCCGTCTGCTTATATCACTCAGAGTAATACCGCCGATACGGCTTACAGTTCCCCTGAAATACTTGTCAATCACATCTTTGGAAATTCCGACTGCCTCAAACAGCTTTGAACCCTGATACGACTGAATTGTTGATATGCCCATTTTTGAAGCAATTTTCACGATTCCGTGAAGTATGCCCTTGTTATAGTCGGCTTCGGCAGCATAGAAATCCTTGTCAAGCATACCAGTATCAATAAGGTCGCGTATAGTAGCCTGCGCAAGATACGGATTCACGGCACACGCACCATAGCCCAGAAGTGCAGCAAAATGATGAACTTCTCTCGGCTCTGCGCTTTCAAGAATAATCGCCACAGCAGTACGCTTTTTTGTTGATACAAGATGCTGCTGCAATGCTGCAACCGCCAAAAGCGAAGGAATAGCTGCACGGTATTCGTCAACGTCCCTGTCAGAAAGAATAAGTATATTTGCGCCGTCGCGGTAAGCTTTATCTGCATCTATGAAAAGACGTTCAATAGCACGTTCAATAGATGTACCTATATAATAAGTAATCGGAATAACTGCCGTTTTCAGACCGTCAACTTTCATGCTTTTGATTTTCAGCATATCGGTACTTGTGAGAATAGGATTCTCAACCTTGAGAACATGGCAGTTTTCGGGTTTTTCCTCAAGAATATTGCCGTCCTCACCGATATATGTACTTGTATCAGTAACAATTTCCTCACGGATAGCATCAAAAGGTGGATTTGTAACCTGTGCAAACAACTGCCGGAAATAATTGAACAGCGGAGGATTTTCACTGTCAAGCGGCGGAAGCGGAATATCCGAACCCATAGACGCTATCGGTTCTGCTCCGTTTTCAGCCATAGGCAGAATACTTGTGCGTATATCTTCATAGCTGTAGCCGAAAGCTTTCTGAAGTTTTTCGAGTTCCTCGTGAGTATACGACTGAACGCCCTTATTTGGAATATGAAGTTCATTAAGCTTTACAAGATTGCTGTCAAGCCATTCGCCATAGGGCTGACGTGAAGCATAACTGCTTTTGATTTCATCATCATCAATGAGGCGTTTCTGTTTTGTATCGGCAAGAAGCATCTTTCCCGGACGGAGACGGTCTTTTCTGACAATCATTTCCGGCGGAATGTCAATACAGCCGGTTTCAGAGGAAAGAATCAGAAATCCGTCGGAAGTAAGACAGTATCTTGACGGGCGGAGACCGTTTCTGTCAAGGACTGCTCCCATGACATCACCGTCCGAAAACAGAATTGATGCCGGTCCGTCCCATGGTTCCATCATCGTTGCGTAATACTGGTAGAAATCATGTTTTTCCTGTGAAATTGTCCGGTTATTCTTCCACGGTTCAGGAATCGTAATCATCACGGCAAGAGGCAGAGGCATTCCGGACATTACCATAAATTCAAGAGCATTGTCAAGTCTTGCAGAATCAGAACCGTTCACATTTATAGCCGGCAGAATCTTGCTCATATCATCGCCGAAAGCCTCACAATGAACAGTTTCCTCACGGGCTAACATCTTATCAGCGTTTCCGGTAATGGTATTGATTTCTCCATTGTGAACGATAAGCCTGTTAGGGTGAGCTTTCTGCCAGCTCGGCTGTGTATTCGTGGAAAACCGGCTGTGAACCATTGCAATAGCTGATATGAAATTATCGTCCTGCAAATCGCTGTAGAACTTTCTCAGCTCATCAACAAGGAACATTCCTTTATATACGATAGTACGGCTCGATAATGAACATACATAAGTATTCTCGTTTGCCTGTTCAAATATACGTCTTGCGATATAAAGCCTGCGGTCAAATTCAAGACCTTTTCCGCAGTCATAGGGACGTTTTACAAATCCCTGCATGATAAACGGCATACTGTCAACGGCTTTCTGCCCGAGTACAGACGGATTTGACGGGACTTCCCTCCAACCGAGAAATTCCATTCCCTGCTTTTTCAGAATTATCTCAAACATTTTCTTAGCCTGATTGCGTTTCAGTTCACTCTGCGGGAAAAAGAACATTCCGATACCGAAATCGCCGTCATTTCCGATACTGAATCCAAGTTCAGAAGTTTTATCCCTGAAAAATCCGCATGGTATCTGTGAAAGTATACCTACACCGTCGCCGGTTTTTCCCTCTGCGTCTTTTCCTGCACGATGTTCAAGCTTTTCGACTATAGTAAGTGCATCTTGTACAACGCGCCTTGACTTTTCGCCGTTTATGTTGACAACTGCACCGATACCGCAGTTATCATGCTCAAACTGAGGACGATAAAGCCCCTGTTTTTCAAATGGATTTTCTTTTCTGAAATCGTCCATTACGGTAACACCTCTCATTTTATTATTTATTCTGAAGCTTATCTGTATATTCTCCCCGTCCTGCCACATTGCTGAACCATACATATAAGCAAAAAAATAAAGAACGTCCGCAACAGACAAAAAGCCTGTCATGAACGTCCTTGTTCTGTATTATTCTATCATACAATCATGAAAATGTCAAGACCTGAAATGCGATTCATTGATATTAAACAGTTTTTTCAGATTATTTTCAATAATATTGTAACATCATCGCCTGATTATTTAAACATGAATATTTCTTATGCTATCAGGTTTGTATAATATACACTTATTTTTTACGTATTTATGTATAAGAAAGTGTGCAGAACATTAAATTTACAAAAATGGGTTGACAAATTGCAGGAAGGGG
>CAMWRC010000146.1 GCA_947176565.1 uncultured Ruminococcus sp. | reverse complement strand
GACCAGAATGAGCTTGAATACAATAACCGCAGCAGAAGTGCCAAGCTCAGAGTTATTGAAAGGAGCGGATACGTCAATGGCTGATGAAAACTCTGCATATGCTCAAAAAAGCAGCGGAGATGTCACTGCTGCCGGAAACGGTAAGTCAGAAAAATCAGCTCGCAACAGCGTAAACAGTGAATCCCGTGTGGGTTCTTTGTTTTCAATTATGCTGGTATCTGTTCTCGCTGCCGCCCTGCTCGGTGCTGTTATTTTCAGTCTTAACAGGAGAAATACCATGTACAGCGAGGTTGCTTCCCTTACAGAGGAGCTTACCCTTGCAGAGGCTGAAAATGTAAGACTACAGTCAGAGCTGGAAAGTAAAATATCTGCAAAAAACGTCGAGGATTATGTTGAAAATGTTCTGGGAATGCGGAAGATAGATTCCTCCCAGATAAAGTATATCAGGATACAGACCAATGACGTTGTGAGTATTCCACAGCAGGACGAAAGCGTTCTGTCGAAAATACGCAGTTTTTTTGACCGCTGTGTGGAATATTTCAGGGGGTAGTACCAATATAAATATATTACATGGACTGCCTTTTATATTAGTCTGCGGCTTAAACAGAAAGAGTGTCGTGGCAAAAGTAGAACACGGAGATGAAACGGGTGATCAAAATATTGGATTGCCGTATTCTTACCGAAAACGGCAGATGACGATCTTCACCTGATACTGGCGACAGATAAAAAGATGTCAGTATCCTGACGATAAAGAATCGTCATGTCTTGAGACAACGGACATCATAAAAAAGAGAAGATGTTCAAAGGCAGGGCTGCTTCAAGTTACCCTGCCTTATTTTATCTAATTCTCGGCATAATACCCCCACTTCTAAGCGAATAAGATGAGCGAAAGTGAAGGATGAATGCCGTTTTTACCAAAATTTTTGACAATCATTAAAATATATGCTATAATAGATACACAGAAAATATCCTGAATATGAGAGAAAGGAGAAAAACTATGTATCTTACGGTAAAGCAGCAGGTGAAACATCTTTCAAAAGAAAAATACTATATATTGAGAGAATTATGTCATACAGCAAAAAATCTCGCTAATGAAGCAATCTATAACGTCCGTCAGTATTATTTCACAGAAGGCGAATATCTGAAATATGAAAAAAATTATGCTTTGTTGAAGAACAGTCCAAATTACAGAATGCTTAACTCCAACATGGCACAGCAGATATTAAAAGAAGTTGACGGGTCATTCAAAAGTTTTTTCGGGATGCTGAAACTTGCAAAGAAAGGCAGATATTCTTTCAGAGACTGTAAAATACCGCATTATCTGCCAAAAAACGGTTTTACCACACTTGTCATAGGTTTTGTCAGATTAAACGGAAACAAGCTGATTTTGCCATATTCCAATACGTTCAAAAAAACGCATAAGCCTGTTGAAATCAGAATACCATTGATACTTGTTGACAAAAAAATTAAGGAAATCAGGATTATTCCGAAGTCAAAAGCAAGGTTCTTTGAAATTCAGTATATTTATGAGGCTGAATGTATTCAGAGAAATCTTAATCAAAACAATGCACTTGCTCTGGATTTGGGTGTCAATAATCTTGTGACTGCTGTATCAGGTGAGAGAAGAAGTTTCATTATTGACGGAAAAAGACTGAAATCTATTAATCAATGGTTCAACAAGGAAAATGCAAGACTGCAAAGCATCAAAGACCGACAAGGCGATAAAAGAAGGACAACAAACCGTCAGAAAATTTTAGCAGACAAAAGAAACAGACAAGTCAATGACTACATGAGTAAAACTGCAAAAATGATAATTAATTATTGCATCAGGCATGATATAGGCACTCTTGTAATCGGCTATAATAAGACATTTCAGCGTAATTCCGACATCGGCAGACAAAATAATCAGAACTTTGTAAATATTCCGTATGGTAAGTTACGTTCAAAACTGGAATATCTCTGCGAACTGAACAGAATTATTTTTGTAAAACAGGAAGAAAGTTATACTTCCAAAGCATCATTTTGGGATAAAGATGTAATTCCTATATACAATGCTGATAATCCGCAGAAACGCATTTTCAGCGGAAAGCGTATAAAAAGAGGACTATACAGAACTGCCGGCGGAATATTACTCAATGCGGATATAAATGGTGCATTGAATATTTTAAGAAAAAGTAGTGTTGTGAGCTTGACTGCTCTATACAGTAGCGGCAAAGGGGATACGCCTGTTAGAATAAGGGTTGCCTGATGTCTCAGGCGGAGACTTAAATACCAATCTTCTGACGAAGCCCCACCTCTTAGCGAGTTTATGAGCGTAGGTGGGGGAGAGTTCACAAATCATAATATATATTCTTAGAAAGGATATGCCTATGGCTAACAACAGCAGCGTACCGTCGGAATCCATGAAGTTCAGAACGAGAGTCACCATGATTATTGTGTTCTCGTGCCTGTTTATTGCAGTTACAGCAAGATTTTTCTGGGTTTCAATAGTCAACAACAGCAAGTATCAGGCAATGGCTAACGACCAGCATTTCGGCTCGATAACCATATCCGCCCACCGCGGTTCAATATATGACGCAAAGGGTACGGCACTTGCAAAAAGTGCATCGGTCTATAAGGTTTTCCTCGACCCGAAACAGTTCCGCAAAGATATGGAAAGTCTTCAGGAACGCATCGAAAAACGGAACGATGAAGTGAAAAACGGTACGTATAAACCTAAAATGGAAATCACTACCGAAGCAGACGGAACGGAAATACGGAATATCGTTGAGGACCCGCTGCCTGTATCTGTCGAATCTTTCAGAAAAGAAGCCATTGCCCTGCTTTCAGATAAGCTGGAAATATCAACTGATAAGATTGAAAAGAAAATGGAAGCAAATAATCAGTACAGCGTTCTTCAGGAACAGGTTGAAAAACCCGTTGCTGATGAGGTTCTGGAATTTTTCAATCAGTATGGACTTATCAGCATTAATGTTGAGGAAGATACAAAACGTTATTATCCCCATAATGAGCTTGCTGCATCAGTTATCGGATTTACTGCCACTGACGGTTACGGTCTGTATGGAATAGAATCATCATACGACGATTACCTTTCGGGAACTGACGGCAGAACCATTTCCGCAAAGGATTCAAACGGAAACGAACTGCCGTACCGGTATTCAAAGACATATCCTGCCAAAAACGGAAACGATGTGTATCTTACGCTTGATATGGATATTCAGTATTATCTTGAAAAACATCTTGAGGAGATGTCAACAAAGTTTCAGGTTAAAAACAGAAGCTGTGCCATTCTCATGAATGTGAAAACAGGTGCGATTTATGGTATGGCAACATATCCTAGCTTCGACTTGAATAATCCATACGAAATTGCCGACCCTGTAATTGCAGAGAAGCTTAAAACTCTCGGCGATGCGGAATACAGCAGGGTTCAGGGAGAAGCCCGTGAAACTCAGTGGCGCAACAAGTGCATTACGGAAGTATACGAGCCGGGTTCGGTTTTCAAGGTAATAACCAGTTCGGCGGCGTTTGAGGAGAATCTTATTGACGTTGAACGCGACAGCTTCTACTGTTCCGGCTCTATAAAGCTCGACGGCATGGAACAGCCGGTAAACTGCCATGAACTCGGAGGTCACGGAGCGCAGACATATCAGCTTGCCCTCACCCATTCATGCAACCCTGCATTTATGGAAATCGGTCAGAGACTCGGACGCGAAAAATTCCTGTATTATTATGATGCCTTCGGTCTCCGCGAACCGACCGGAATCGATTTGCCGGCGGAATCGGGCGGCATTCAGGTATCGGCAGAAAGATTCACCAATGTTGACCTTGGTCTTTCGTCTATCGGACAGTGTGAAACTATTACGCCTCTTGAGATGATAACGGCATACTGTGCAGCAATAAACGGCGGCTATCTTCTCCAGCCGTATGTCGTGGATAAGGTTCTTGACGAGGACGGAAATGTTATCGTCAAAAATGAACGTACCGTCCGCCGTCAGGTAGTTTCAGAAGAAACGTCCGCAATTATGCGTAATGCACTCTATCATGTTGCAGCCGACAGCGGCGGAGGAAACGTTACTATCAAGGGTTATGCTATCGGAGGAAAATCCGGTACGTCACAGCGTCTTTCCGAAACGGAACAGGGTCAGACTCTTGTTCAGGGAGCGGAAGAAGATGCTGACAGGCAGGAATATGGCGCAAGTTACTGCTGTTTTGCTCCTGCTGATGACCCCGAAGTTATTCTGCTTGTTCTTGCTGATATGC
>CAMWRC010000145.1 GCA_947176565.1 uncultured Ruminococcus sp. | reverse complement strand
TTGCATAAACGCGTGAATCCTCGTTTGCGTACATGATAGCTCTTGTCTCTTTCGGGAACTGTGATGCATATGCGCGGGTATTTGCATCGGGAGTTTTGCCCCAGCGCTCGAAAAATTCGAGAACGTTTTTCTCTGATGCCGCACATGCAAGACGCATAAGTTTCTGGTCTGTGTCGCCGCTGAGCGTAAGAGCTGTACCATGAGGACTTGGAGCTTTGGCGGGATTTCTTGAATATGTGTCCATTCTTGCATAGAAGAAGTTTTCGAGCATCTCGTCGTTTGTACCGTAAGTCTTGAAGTTGAAATCCTTATCGTAAGCAAGGTGAAGCTGCCAGTACATACCAAGCTGTGTTCCCTGGTCTGCCATTCCTTTTGTATTGGAAGTTACCTTTTTGTAAATGTTGTTGTAATTGAGTCTCGAACCTGCGTTTTTATCCTGTGCCTGTGCAAGAAGTGCGAAATAGTTGTTTGTGATTTCAGCTACGACATAGTTGGAATCGTTGAGATTGTGACCGATTTCGTGAGCGATTCCCCAGCCGAAGTAACTGCCGCTTACATATCTGCCGTCTTTATCAGACTTTACACCAGTGGAGCTTACCATGCTTGGAGCTGTACCCCACTGAATACCAATATGATTGCCTGCTGCGTACATTGATGCGCCCTGGAACATTCTTTGATAACGGATATTGAGATGCCGATTTGGAATGCGGTCTACTACGTCTTTAGCATCTGCGCTCATACCCTTGTGCTGATAGAAGAACTTCATCATTTTTTCTATTGAATCCATTGACTGAATGAGCTTTTCAGCGCGTGTTTCAACTGATCCTGTTCCTAAGCCTGCAAGTATCTGAGGTGCAGGAAGTGAATACATCATTGTATCGCCAAGAATATCGGTAGCGCCTGCGATACAGAGTTTCTGATTGTAGTCGTAATCGAGTCTGCTGTTTCTTTCGCCTAAGTATATTGAATCCTTGTGAGCTTTGTTGTGTTCCTCTTCCATTCTGGGAACGTATTCGTCAAGAGCCTCTATATAGTCAGCAGCTCTGTTGAGTCTTTCTTCTCTGTCTGTTATATTGTAAAGGTCGAGCATTGGAATTTCCGTACCGCCCTCTACACGTACTGAATAATAAACCTTTGACTGGTCGCCGCTGCGATTATCAATATAAAGTGCACCGCCGCATTCTGCGCCTGAAAGGCTGCCTGCCGGGATAGTGAACGTATTTGCACCGATTTTAAGGTCTTTGTTCAGCAATATCACGCCGTTTGATTCGGAATTGTACTGTGTTGCGATAAGCTTTAATTCTGTATCATGACCCGTGTTATAGCCCGGGTACGAGCTTCCTACATAAATTGTTATTTCTGTGTTTGCACCGGCAGAAACGCCAAGAGGCTGCCAAGCGTTCAGTCCGCTGTAATTTCTGGATTTGCCATTAACCGGGTCGTATGTTGTAATGCTGTTGTGGATATCTATAGGTTTGCTTATCTGTTTGGCATTAAGTAACTTTTCGGCTGTTGCAAGCTCACGCTCCAAAGAATTTTTATTCGGATGATATTCGCCGTTTCTCTTATCGGGTAAAGAGATTTTATCACGGAGTTCGTCGATAGTTTCCTGAGTAACATCGTCTCTGAGAACTGTGTGAAGATCGTCAACATACAGATTCATGATGTCGTCCATTAAGGATTCGTATTTGTAGAAAACGATTTCCGAATATGCAACTTCTCTGCATTGTCCAGCATAGTTGCCGAAGTAGAGATGCAGCTTCTTAGCTTTGATTTTGGGGATTTCCTTGATGTAGTACATTTTGTTGTTTTTGTCGTAAGTTTTTCCTTCACTGCAATAACCGCTGAAGCTCTGTGTATTACCTTCTGCATCCCATGCTGTTGCGTATATCTGGAAGAAGTTCGGACCGCTGTATGGTGCTAAAATAGCGAAATGATCAATTTCGTATTCATCGTCAAATTCGTATATGATACCGCCGTCGGTCCAGTTTGGCCATTTGCAGTATGTTTCCTGATTTCCGTCAACAACGCTCCATGCAGGAGATGTAGGGAACTGATTTAATGCGTTATTTCTTTTCTTTAATGCCGCATTTTTTTCCTCCTGAGTTGCATTTTCATTCTTGTTTACAGCCTCATATTCTTCTTCGATTGCTGCTCTCTGCGATTCAATCGAAGCATCTTTTATGTTGCCGCCTAACATTCTCCAAGAGCTGCCTTGTGCTGTAACAGAAACGATATGTGCGCTTCCAAGATTGCCTTCATCGTCGCAGTTGATAGCGTTATACTTGCGTATCTGAACAGGGTCAGCCGAAGTTGTCTTTGCCTGCGAATGAACTGACTGAGGGCTTTCGCTTCTACCATTATAAGTGTTATAACCTACTACGTAAACTTCGTATTCTTGTTTATCTTCTAATCCTGTAATCGTGTAGCTTGTTGTTTTGCCTACATTGATTTTATCGTATGCACCGTTAGGGTCTTGAGTTATGTTTCTGTAGTAAACATCATAGCCGGTTATGCTGTTTGTGTTATCTGAGCCCCATGAAACCTTAATGCTTCTGAAATCGCCTTTAGCAGTAACGTAGTCGGGCTTGTCGGGTGCACTGTTTGATACTGTAGTAACCTTTGCGTAATCGGACCACTTGCTCTTATAACCGTCTGATACGCAGCGAACGTGTACATAGTATGTTGTGTTTATCTTTATCAGCTTGAAGTTTCCGTGCTCTGACTGAAGGAAATAACTGGGGTCTGTAACTACAGTGTTCTGTACACCCGGGATAGTTGAAGAAAAGCTTCCGTCTGCCTTGGTAGATGAGCTTGTGGATACTTCAACTTCAAATCCTTCTCCGCTGTTTAAAGGTTTATCCCAAGTTACATCAATCTTTGCATCCTTGTCTCTCTGTTTGAAATCCTGTACAACCTTAACATTTGTCGGATAATCTATTTCAGGCTCTGAAATACGCTCTTCCATTCCGTTGAGGAACTCAACTGTTCCTATCTCAGCAAGATTTGTGTTTTTTGCCTTTGTGATTTTAAGAGTGATTTTCTTAACAGCTACCTGACTTCCAAGGTCAATTGAAATATTACCGTCTTTGTCAATTGTGACTGATACATTGCTTTCAGAAGGAAGCTGAACTAATCCCTCAGCATTTTCCATTTCCTCATCAGTTATGTATTGTTCGCTATTACTGAAAGGAATTTTCTGAACTCCTGTACCATCGTCTAATTCAACTTCTATAAATCCTTTATCAGCGTTTGTTTCAAAGTTCATTTCTTTCAGTTTTGCGCCCTCAAGGTCCATTGAAAGACCTACAGGATTATCTTCTGAAATTTCAACTTCCTTTGTTAATGGTTTGCCATCTTCACCCATAACCGGCTCGCCGTTTTCATCGAGAACTGTCTCATACGCTCCAAGCTCCAATTTTGATGCTTCCTCTTCGGATTCTTTATCGGTTTCGCCTGTTGTATCGCCGTCTTTGGCTGTTTCGCCTGGTTTTTTGATTAAATCTGCCAGTGTAACGCCGTTACTTTTCGTACCCTCAACGACTTCTGTCTTTTTTAAAGCAGCGGCTTTAAATTCATCAGATATTTCCTTTACAAGGCTTGCATGTGTATTCCAACCCTTAGTATCGAAATAGCCTTTTGTAAAGAATGTAAGGTCAGCAAGATTTGTTTGACCGTCATGGTTAAGGTCGCTGTAGAGTGCTTCGTTCTCGTTGAGTTCAGCACTGACACTGCCGTTATTTCTGACAGCAAAGTCGATAGCTTCAAAGAGAAGTTCTTTGTCTCTGCCGTTAATTTCTCCATCGCCGTTTACATCGCCTACAGCCATAGCTCCGGGGTGATCGCCCTGAGGTTTGTCTATTACAGGTTCATCGGACTCATATATTATTTCTCCGTTTTCATCTGTTTGATAAGTATCTATATAAGTATAGATATTATTGAAACCGAGCGTAACTTTCACTGTACATACCATGTTGTCAAAATCAGATATTGTCTGCTCGAACTTCTTGAATCCGGGAGCATTAATCTCAACAACGTATGTACCGTTTTCAATATAAGATGTGCTTATTGTTGCTGTTGAGTTTTTTTCATTTCCGACTTTAACCAATTTATCTGACAATACAGGAGACAGAGAGCCATCTAAATTCACTTTTGACACATTTACTGTGCAGTCTACTGAATTTACAAACTCGAACTGATTTGAGATTTCAATATCAATTCTGCTATACTTTTCAATTTCTTTCATATCTTCATGTAATTGAGTTTCATCTTTGCCGTCATCT
>CAMWRC010000144.1 GCA_947176565.1 uncultured Ruminococcus sp. | reverse complement strand
CAACTGCAAGTGTTTATCATTAAATTTATATTATATTCACTCAATATAATCTTTCCAGACATCAGGACAATATCCCACAGAAGCTTTTCTGCCGTTCCGGACAATTGGAGTTCTAATAAGCTGCTGATTTTCAAACAGCTTTTCTGTCCTGTCACTTTCAGATAAATAGCGCATAAGCACGAGCGTTTGCTTATCCTTTGCATTCTCGTTGATAATTTCATCAATACTACCTGCTGCCTGTATAATGGAGTTAAATTCGCCGCGGCTCATACCTTTTTCTTTCATATCAATGAACTGATATTTGATACCGCGTTCCTTGAAATAGCGTTCCGCCTTACGTGTATCACTGCACTTTTTTGTGCCGAAAATCTGTATATTCATAATATTCCCCCTATTTTAAAGTAATTATAGAAACAGAAAATCATGAAATTCAAAAACTGCGTTCTGTTCTGTCAGTAATCTCAAAGCGTATATTTATCAAATCAAGTCCGTTCTGCGCAAAATGCAGACGTACAGCCGTAAAATGCGAGAACATCGGTATTTCCTTACTGAATGAAACAGGCTTGCCGCCTGTGCCGTTCCATGTAAATGATGCGCTTGCCGTACCCATTGTAAAAATAGTAAGCGGTATCTGCGCAAGTTCGCTCTGCTGCGAAGATGCAGTAATTGTAACCTTGTACCAGCCTGCATTATTCACAATCAGACCGAAGCTGTAATCCTTTCCCTTTTCAGATTTCACGCCGCTTAAATCAAGAGTAAAATTCCTGTCGAACTCATAATATTCCACAGGCTCTCCCGACGGAATATCTTCCTCCGGACGGTTTATTATCTCAATTGTATCAGTAATTCCCATAGTACGCTTCAATGCATTTGTATGGAGCAGGAAACGGCAGATATTCATGGCATTCCGCTGAAGTTCACCGCGTTTAAGTTCTTCCTTGCTGAGACTTTCAAGAGTATTGTCGTCATTTTCTGCTCCGTCAGCACACACCATATATAAATCATTCTGCGCCATTGCCATTGCTGCAAAATCGGTCTTGTCAGGTTTACAGCCTCGTCTGCTTATATTCGCCCACCAGTCTGTCATTGTTATGCCGGTAAATCCCCATTCCCTGCGGAGAATCTGAGTATTCAGGTCATAGTTTCCGGCAGCCCACAGACCGTTTATACTTCCGTATGATGTCATTATACTGTCAGCATTTCCTGTTTTTACGGCAATCTCAAAGCCTTTCATATATATTTCCCTGAGTGCGCGTTCAGAGACAACAGAATCAATGAAATGCCGGTTTGTCTCCTGATTGTTCGCACAGAAATGCTTGATAGTTCCGGTAACTCCAGATTTATGCAGTCCACGGAGTTCAGCCGCTGCCATTGTTCCGGTAAGATACGGGTCTTCTGAAAAATATTCAAAATTACGTCCGTTCAGCGGGTGGCGGTGAATGTTCATCCCCGGTCCGAGAAGCGTATCAACCTTGTTTGCAGACATTTCAAGTCCCAGAAGTTCAAACAGTTCCTCAACAAGCTCAGTATTGAAAGTCGAAGCAATCAGCGTACCATTCGGGAGGCTGAACGCCTTTGTACCGCAGTCAAGACGCATTCCGGACGGTCCGTCTGAACAGCAGGCAGCAGGTATTCCATATTTTGTCAGGCAGTCCGCAACTCCGCCGAATGCGCTTGCCGTTCCTGCCGTGACACGCGGACTTCCCATTCCCTCACCCCGTATGATGCAGGAAAGTTCCTCATCTGAAAGCTGTGATATAAATTCATCAAGCGTATTTTTTCCTGAATACACATCAGAAAGTTTTATTCCTCTGTCTCCGGTATATTCAAGTTCAGCAGGAAGATTTTTAGTTCTCCGTGCGTTTTCATCAACTTTGTTCAGCGGTACAGATTCATAAACAAGTCCGCTGCGATTTGCCATACGCTCAAACAATTCAAACGGAGCAAGTGCCTGTTCACATTCTTTTACAACTATGTCAGAAGATATACCTATTCTTACACATCTTTCAGAATAACCTGAAATATAGAAATCATAATCACCCTTTTCAAGTACCCAGCAGTTTTTGTGACCGGTAATTCCGGAGTCATCATATGATGCAAGTTCTTTCAGGTCAGTTTCAAGAATTAAAATCTCGGTTTCATTCGGAGCAAGAACCTTTGTTTTTCCGTAAGCACAGAGTACCCTTTTCGGCTGTCCAAGTTTTCCGCACGGCTTTTCAGCATAAAGCATAACAACTTCTTTTCCGCTGAATTTACCGGTATTTGTAACCTGAGCATATACAGTCACAGAATCGTGACTGTCATCAAAAGAAAGATACTTTGTTTCAAAAGTTGTATACGACAATCCGTAGCCGAAAGGATAGCGGACTTTTTCGGGAGCGAATGTATCAAAATACCGGTATCCTACATAAATATCCTCGCTGTAGCAGTTCTTGTTCACATCGCCGAAAAATTTATGGGACGGATAATCCTCAATATCATATGCGATAGTATCAGGAAGTCTGCCGGACGGCGATACTTTACCAGTAAGAACATCAGCTGTACCTGTTCCGCCGGTCATTCCGCCCTGCCATACATAAAGCAGAGCGTCAGGATTACATTCCTCAATAAAATTCAGGTCTATCAGTCCGCCGACATTGAGAAGTACAACAACTTTTCTGAAATTCCGGCGAACTTTAATCAACATATCTTTTTCTGTATCTGTTAATAAAAATGAACCTGCTTTATACTTAACGTCCTGCTCCTCACCGGCGGTTCTGCCGATTATAACAACAGCTGTTCCGCTGCTTTCAGCTGCTTCTGAAACGATTTTTTCATCAAGAGACATTTCCTCCTGCGCCCATGGCTCAGTTCCCCAGCCTGTACCGACATCGTAGGGATTTTTTTCAATCCATTCCGTGTATATTCCATACAGCTTTTCGTCAAGACTCATGCCGTTGTCGCGGAGTCCGTCAACAATATTCTTTACGTATGATACATTCACCATTCCGCCTGAACCAGTGCCGCTCTTATAATAATTGAACTGAATCCGTCCGAAAACAGATACAATTTCATCAGTATTCAGCGGCAGAGCTTCATTTTCATTTTTCAGCATTACAATTCCCTCTGCTACTGTATCAGCAGCAATCCGGAGATACTTTTTCCAGTCAAGAATTTTATTCATAAATTCCCCTCATCTCGTAAAAACATAACATAAATTTTTATTTTATTTTTAGTAAAAACAAATTTCTGTTTCTATTAATAAATTATATCAGAAACGAACTAAGATTGCAATAGTTTTATGGATTTTTTGTCTCAGGAATATTGACCGGATTGAAAAAATATGCTATAATTATGTAGTTGATAATTTGTTAAAAACAAGTTCTGAATCAGGGGAGGTTATTTTATGGTTAATATTCCTGAAATTTTCGGCTGCAATGTCTTCAACGAATCTGTTATGAAAGAAAAACTGCCGAAAAATATTTATAAAAAACTCAGACGTACAATGGAAAAGGGCGAACAGCTCGACCTCGAAACGGCTGACGTTGTAGCAAATGCAATAAAAGACTGGGCTATAGAAAAAGGTGCAACCCACTATACACACTGGTTTCAGCCAATGACCGGAACTACTGCCGAAAAACATGATTCTTTCATCGGTACCGGAAAAGACGGTACGGCTCTTATGGAGTTTTCCGGCAAAGCCCTCATCAAAGGCGAACCCGATGCATCTTCATTTCCGTCAGGAGGTCTCCGGCGTACCAGCTCCGCAAGAGGATATACAGCATGGGACCCGACATCATACTGCTTCGTAAAAGAAGGAAGTCTGTATATACCGACTGTTTTCGTATCATATACCGGAGAAACCCTCGATAAAAAAACTCCGCTGCTGCGTTCAATGGACGCTCTCAGCCGCTCGGCTGTGAGATTCCTCAAACTCTTCGGCAATGAGAATGTCACACGTGTAACATCAACAGTCGGCGCAGAACAGGAATATTTCCTTATTGATAAAGCAAAATACGACCAGCGCGAAGACCTCATACTTACCGGACGTACGCTTTTCGGAGCAAAACCCCCGAAAGGACAGGAACTCGATGACCAGTATTTCGCCAACCTCAAGCCAAGAATTGCCGCATATATGGCTGACCTCGATGAGGAACTCTGGAAACTGGGCATATACTCCAAAACAAAACATAATGAAGTCGCTCCGGCACAGCATGAAATGGCTCCTATCTTCACTACTTCAAATCTCGGTACTGACCAGAATGAACTTGCTATGGAGGTAATGGAAAAAGTCGCTCTCCGGCATAATCT
>CAMWRC010000143.1 GCA_947176565.1 uncultured Ruminococcus sp. | reverse complement strand
TTGTTTTTTTCCAGGAGACGACGTCCAACGCTATCTAGTACGGGCTCTGGGGCGCGGAGATGGGTATAAGAGACCGAATATGAAATGAAACTCAATGTAGGCGGAAAAGATATTGCATGGGTTACTATGTATCCGCCCGAAGCTGAAAATAAAAAGGAAAAATGGACAAGCTCAAATCCCAACATTGCAACGGTAGACCGGTTCGGCTGGGTAACAGGCGTAAGTGAGGGCGAATGTACTGTCATCGTAAGCAGTGAGGATAATCCGGAAATATCGGCTTCGATAAAAGTAACTGTTACAAACGGTGAGATTGATATAACGCCGACAGTACCTGATTTCAGTGCGCTTAAAGATGGTTTATCAACAGATACACATCTTGCATTTGCTACGCCTGTGCCGGCAGATGCAAAAGGTCAGTTTGCTGTTGAATATCTTATCACTGATTCAAACGGAAAAACATCAACTGTTATGAGTTCGTCTATAACAGCTCCCGATACAAAATATTTTGTTGGTATGCTTACGGCAGATACAAACGAATTTACTGCTGATTCATTCCTGATAAATCTTGAAAACAATTCAAAATGCAAAATCGGTACATACAAATTCAGCATAAGTCCGCGTGATGCTGAAACTATCAACGAGAATATAACCGAGGCATTCAAGGCTGTCGGCGGAATTTCTTAATCCAAAGAATAAAAACTTAAATATATAGAAAAGCTCTGCATTTCATTATGATTTGCAGAGCCTTTTTTAGTTATGAGAACAAGTTATTACTTTATTTTCCAGATATTTTCAGCATAATCGGCAATTGTTCTGTCGGAACTGAATTTTCCGGCACTGCACATATTGAGCCACTGTTTTTTTGCAAATTCAAGTCTGTCTGTTCTGTAATCAGCATTTGAACGAATCTTCGCTTCAACATAGCTTTCAATATCGCCGAGCAGATAGTAATGGTCAGGAGTATGCCAGCTTGCACCGTCCAGAAGTGATGAGTACAATTCGCGGAAATCTCCTGAACCTCCGTCAGAAACAGTACCATCAATGAGAGATGATACAACTTTCTTAATCATGGGATTTTCAGCGAATATCTTACGGCTGTTGTATTCCGGAACAATTTTTTCGAGTTCCTCAACACGTGCGCCGAAAATATAATTATTCTCCTCGCCTGCTTCCTGAACTATCTCAATATTTGCGCCGTCATAAGTTCCGAGCGTAACAGCACCGTTGAGCATGAGTTTCATATTTCCTGTACCACTTGCTTCTGTACCAGCTGTTGAAATCTGCTCTGAAATATCAGCTGCTGCAACAAGCTTTTCAGCATAGGAAACATTGTAATTCTGAACAAAAACGACTTTGAGAATATCTTTTGTATCGGGGTCTGATGATACAATCCTGCCGATTTCATTGATATACTTGATTATTGCCTTTGCTCTCCTGTAGCCCGGAGCTGATTTTGCACCGAAAATAAACGTTGTCGGAGCAAAATCATTTATAGTTCCGTCCTTGATTCCATAGTAAATCCAAAGAACGGAGAACGCATTAAGAAGCTGTCTCTTGTATTCATGAAGTCTCTTTATCTGTATATCGTATATTGATTCCGGAGAAATTTCAACGCCGTCACGTTCTGCAATAAATTCCGCAAGCTGATTTTTCTTTATCTGCTTTATTTCCATAAAGCGGCGGAGAACAGATTCATCATCAGCGTATTCTGAAAGTTTTTTCAGCTCGTCAAGATTTGTTATCCAAGAATCATTTCCGAGAAGTTCAGTTATCATAGCTGATAATTCCATATTGCACAATGCAAGCCAGCGTCTCTGAGTGATTCCGTTTGTCTCATTCCGGAAGCGTTCAGGATAGAGACTGTACCAATTCGCAAGAACCGTATCTTTCAATATCTGCGTATGAATTTCCGCAACGCCGTTGATATGACTTGAACCATAGCATGCCATATCAGCCATGTGAATCAGTTCGCCCTTGATAATCTTGATTCTGTCTATCTTATCTTTCGGAACTCCGGCGGTATACATTTCAGCGATAAGTTCCTCGTTTATCTGAATGATGATTTCATAGATACGTGGCAGAAGTTCCTCAACAAGACCAACCCACCATTTTTCCAGTGCTTCCTGCATTACGGTATGATTTGTATAGTTAAACACTTTTTTAGTAATTTCAAATGCCTTTTCAAAAGTATATCCCTCATTGTCAACAAGCTGACGGATAAGTTCCGGAATTGAGATTACAGGGTGCGTATCATTAAGCTGAATCGTGATGTAATCCGCAAGATTATCAAGAGTACCATAACGGGCTTTATGCTTTCTGAGAATATCTGTCAGTGATGCACAGCTGAAAAAATACTGCTGTTTCAGGCGGAGTTTCTTTCCTTCGTTTGTATCATCATTCGGATAAAGTACACGTGAAATATCTTCAGCAAAAATCTGTTCTTTTGATGCTTCGAGGTAATTCTGACGGTTGAATGTATCAAAATCGAAAGTCTTTACCGGCTCTGACTGCCACAGGCGGAGAGTTCCGACATTTTCAGTCTTACAGCCGAAAACCGGCATATCATACGGAACAGCTTTCACAGTCTGACCGTTGAACTGGATTATAACGGTATCTTCTTCACAGCGTTCCGACCAGCAGTCGCCGTATTTTGTCCAGTCATCTATATCCTCGCACTGAAAGCCGTTCACGATAGACTGCTTGAAAAGTCCGTATTTATAGCGGATTCCATATCCGTCAAGCGGAAGATTCAGAGATGCTGCGCTATCAAGGAAGCAGGCGGCAAGTCTTCCAAGTCCGCCGTTGCCGAGAGCAGCGTCCTCGATTTCCTCAAGGTCAGCAAGATTAAGACCGAGTTCACTGAAAACTGCATTCACATCATCATAAATGCCGAGACAGAGAAGATTATTATATACAGCGCGTCCGACAAGAAATTCCATTGAAAGATAAGCTGCACGTCTTTTGCTGAGATGTTCCTGCCGGCTGATATTCCATCGGTCAGAAAACATTTCCATGATTGTGCTGCCGAGAGCATTATGAAGCTGCTGCGGAGATACAGCTGTTATGTCCTTTGGAAGTTTAGCTGTGAATTTCTCTGTAAAGATTTTTTTATCCATTGGTTTTTCCTCCATTAATTAATTATTTATCTGTTATAGATTTTATTGAGACGGCGTATTTTTTTGGTAAGTTCGGGCGTGAACTGCTCTGATTTTGTCCGGAACTGCCAGTTCGTACCGAGAGTTGAGGGCGTATTCATACGCGCTGACTTAGGACTGTCAAGGAAATCCTGCATCTGTGCTGCTGCAACTTCTGCAATACTTCCCCACGCTGCGCGCACGACAGCCATCGGAATATCAGATTTTTTCTTGACATTCAGATATTTACGGGTGAATTTAAGCGATTTTTTATCAAGAGTTTCAACCCAGCCGTTGAGCGTTTCGTTATCATGAGTACCTGTATATGCGAAACAGTTTGTCGTAGTGAAATTATGCGGAAGATGCTCATTTTCACCGTCACTGAATCCGAACTGCAATACTTTCATTCCGGGATAACCGCATTTGTCAAGCATTTCACGGACTTCCGGCGTAATGAATCCCAAATCCTCAGCGATTATATCAAGTTTGCCAAGCTGTTCCTCTGCCATACGGAAGAGTTCATAATCTGGTCCTTTTTTCCATTCTCCGACAGTAGCATCTTCGTTTCCAAATGGTATGGCGTAATAGCTTTCAAATCCGCGGAAATGGTCAATACGCACGATGTCATAAATTTCAGAAGCTGATTTTATGCGGTTTATCCACCATTTATAACCGGTCTTTTTATGATATTCCCAGTCATACAGCGGATTTCCCCAGAGCTGACCGGTCGGCGAAAAGCTGTCAGGAGGACATCCGGCAACGCATACCGGCTGACGTTTCCGGTTGAACCAGAAAAGCTTATGATCTGCCCATGCTTCAACACTGTCAAGTGCGCAGTATATCGGAATATCGCCGACTATTTCAATTCCGTTGTCATTTGCATAGCCTTTCAGCGCATTCCACTGACGGCTGAACTGGAATTGAATAAATTTATAGAATCCTATTTCTTTTTTGAGAGATTTTTTTAATTCGGCGATAACTTTCGGCTTATGCATAGCTATATCCTTATCCCACTCATACCATGCCCTTCCGTCATTCTGTGATTTAAGAGCCATAAAAAGAGCGTATTCATCAAGCCATTCCTTATTTTTATCGCAGAATTTCTTGTATGCCGGAAATTTTGACATACGGAATCTTGAATACGCAGTTCGTAGAACATCAAAGCAGTTATTATAT
>CAMWRC010000142.1 GCA_947176565.1 uncultured Ruminococcus sp. | reverse complement strand
CTGCTATATAATATTATTAGTATTTATTTTAAAGGAGTTTAAGTATGAATAAAAAAATCGGTTTTGACAATGAAAAATATCTAACCATGCAGTCCGAACATATCCGCCAGCGTATCGCTCAGTTCGGAGACAAGCTCTATCTGGAGTTCGGAGGCAAACTGTTCGACGATTATCACGCTTCACGCGTACTTCCGGGATTCAAGCCTGACAGCAAATTGCAGATGCTGCTCCAGCTTAAGGACGAAGCTGAAATAGTTATCGTTATCAATTCTGACGATATTGAGAAAAATAAAATCCGCGGCGACCTCGGAATCACATATGATGTAGATGTTATACGCCTGATAAATGTATTCAAAAGAATAGGTCTGTATGTCAGCAGCGTCGTGCTTACAAGGTATGACAATCAGCCTACAGCAGACGCATTCCAGAGCCGTCTTGAAAGTCTCGGAATCAAGGTGTATCATCACTATTCAATCAAGGGCTATCCGTCAAATCTCAAACGCATTATCAGCGATGACGGCTACGGTAAAAATGAATATATCGAAACTTCACGCCGCCTTGTTGTTATAACCGCTCCGGGTCCGGGAAGCGGAAAAATGGCTACCTGTCTTTCTCAGCTGTATCATGAGCATAAACGCGGAATCAACGCCGGATATGCTAAGTTTGAAACATTCCCGATATGGAATCTTCCGCTCCGCCACCCCGTAAATATAGCATATGAAGCCGCAACCGCTGACCTCAACGATGTCAATATGATAGACCCGTTCCACCTTGAAGCATACGGCAAAACTACTGTAAATTACAACCGCGATATTGAGATATTCCCTGTACTTAATGCTATGTTTGAAAATATCCTTGGCGAATCGCCTTATAAATCGCCGACGGATATGGGCGTAAATATGGCAGGAAACTGCATTATCGACGATGAAGCAACCTGCAATGCCGCCCGCGATGAAATCATACGCCGCTATTATACCGGTCTCTGCGACAGACGAAAAGGTCTTATTTCCGAAGATGAAGAAATGAAACTCACACTTCTCATGAAACAGGCTAATATTACTCCGGATAACAGAAAAACTATTGCCGCCGCTCTTGCGAAAGAACAGGAAACCGGTGCGCCTGCCGCTGCTATGGAACTTCCGGACGGAACTATCCTGACCGGCAGAACCTCGGAACTTCTCGGAGCAGCTTCCGGACTTCTGCTCAATGCGCTCAAACATCTTGCCGGACTTGATGATGACGTTCTTCTTATGTCCCCTCACGTTATCGAGCCGATTATGGATTTAAAAGTTAATCATCTCGGCAACAATAATCCGAGAATACACACGGACGAAACACTTCTTGCACTTTCAATATGCGCGACTACAGATGAAAATGCAAGAAAAGCAATGGAACAGATTTCAAATCTCTGGGGCTGTGAAGTTCATTCAACAGTTATACTTTCTGCTGTCGACGAGCGTATTTTCAAGCGTCTTGGAATAAATCTCACCTGCGAACCCAAATACAGCAACTAAAAACTTTCTGTATTTGAATCCGCACATCTTTTTATTTTGAATAAATAATCTCTGATATTATATCTCCCTGAGTCTGCTCAGAATAATATTTGCGGCATCGAATTTTGACATAAGTTCAATTTCCTCGGTGCCGTTTTTTGTTATCATTGTGATTATATTTGTATCCGTGCCGAATCCTGCTCCGGATTTTTTCAGCGAATTTGCACAAATCATATCGCATTTTTTTGATTCAAGCTTTTTACGTGAATTTTCAATGACATTATCTGTTTCCATGGAAAAACCGCATACAATCTGACTTGTTCTGTGTTCGCCGATATATTTGAGAATATCAGTTGTGCGTTTCAGTTCGATACTCATATCGCCGTCTGATTTCTTCATCTTGCTGTCCGATACCGTAACAGGAGTATAATCAGCAACCGCTGCCGCCTTGATTATAATATCCGCGGAATCCATACGCTCCTTTACTGCGTTGAACATATCCTCTGCCGATTCAACCGGAACAGTATTCACAAACATAGGAGGATTAACGTCCGTATGTGCCGATATTACTGTAACTTCTGCGCCTCTGAGCATTGCCGCACGTGCTATAGCATATCCCATTTTTCCGCTCGAATGATTAGTTATAAAGCGCACAGGGTCAATAGATTCACGCGTTGCACCTGCTGTCACGAGTATTTTTTTACCCTGTAAATCCTTTTCAAAGGCGATTTCACGGATAATATATTCAACTAATGTTTCTTCATCAGGAAGCTTGCCGTCGCCTGTATCACGATTCGCAAGCATTCCGCGAACAGGCTCTATTATTTCATATCCGAAACGGCGGAGCTTTTCTATATTCTCCTGTACTATCGGATTATGAAACATATTGTGATTCATCGCTGGAGCTATGATTTTCCTGCACGTACACGCCATAACCGTTGTTGTCAGCATATCGTCCGCTATGCCATTTGCAATTTTGCCTATGATATTCGCCGTTGCCGGTGCGATAAGTACAACATCGGATTTTTTGGCAATCGCAATGTGTTCCACGCTGTACTGGAAATTCCGGTCAAACGTATCAATCAAGCACTTATTCTGCGTGAGCGTTTCAAAAGTAAGCGGGTGAATGAAGTTTGTCGCATTTGCTGTCATTGATACATGAACTTCCGCACCTAATTTTGTCAGCATTCTTGCGACATTGCACATCTTGTATGCTGCTATGGAGCTTGATACTCCGAGTAATACTGTTTTTCCTTTTAACATAATAAAAACCTCCTGTTATTTTTATTATATCACAAAAATTTTTATAAATCTATAGATTTTTATGAAAATCTATGATATAATATTTTCAGGGGGATTTATTATGAAACGACTTAAATACAGGCATCTTTTTTATGGGAAAACCATACCCGTTATGTTTTCGCTTTTCGGAGCATATTTGGTGATAACCGTGCTTTTTACCGTTCTGCCTTATAATATTGAAGGTGAGATGATATATATGTATCTTATCATTGCAAGTATCGCCATAATCTTTCTGACACTTGCTGTTGATTATGCTGTAATACATCATCTGAAACCCGATGAAAAAAAGAAAATCGCTGAAGCAAGTCCGCCAGAATGGAAAAAGCTTCCCGACAGAATGAAGAAAAAGTTCAAAGTCAATAAAAAAGATTCTCTTATTTCTGCGGCAGTTGCAATCGGAATTGAACTTATAGTGGCTTTTATTGTACTGCTGTCAGACGGTATGGAGACAATGCTTGTATCACTTGCAGTTCTCCTGCCTATAACGCTTATATGCCTTGGAATATATGCTGTATATGAGCATATATGGGCAAATATGGACGATTCAGCCATATATACAAGAATTGAGATTGACCACTCGTTCAAGGGGGAAAGAACAAGATTCGGAAGAAGGTATTACATAGTTTTTTATCTTCCTGACGGAAAATATGTACTTGAAACACCATATCATTTATCAAAAAATATAATTGTAATAAAATATAAGTGCTTTCTCCGCTGGGAAAATGAAGATACATTTATATAATTACATAATCAGGAGGATTTTAATATGCTTTTAGCTGTTGATATCGGCAATACAAATATTGTTTTCGGCTGTGTGGATAGTGATGATAATATCATAGTGTCCGAAAGAATTTCCACGAATCATAACGCAACTGCCGCGGAATATGCATCGCTGATTAAAAATATTCTCGAAATGAATAATTTCAAATGCAGTGATATTCATGACGCTGTTATGTCATCAGTAGTGCCGTCGGTCACAAATACTGTCAAATCGGCAATAAAAAAACTATTCGGCGTAAATGCTATGGTTGCAGGTCCGGGAGTAAAAACAGGAATCAATATTCTTATTGATAATCCGCGTCAGCTCGGAAGCGACCAAGCTGTCGATGCCGTCGCTGCTATAAATACATATCCTGTGCCGATTATTATTATTGATATGGGAACTGCAACGACTATTTCCGTTGTGGACAAAAACAAAAATTACATCGGCGGACTTATAATGACTGGCATGGGAGTTGCCGCAGATGCACTTATTCAGCGTACCGCACAGCTTCCTAAAATAGATTTTGAAGTACCTGATGATATTATCGGGAAAAATACAATCGACTGCATGAAAAGCGGCGCACTTTATTCAAATGCCTGCGCAATCGACGGAATCATACAGCGTATTGAGGAAAAACTCGGTGAACCATGCACCGCTGTGGCTACAGGCGGACTTGCTTCGGTTGTTATTCCGTTGTGCCGACGTAAAGTACACATAGATAATGACCTGCTCATACGCGGACTTACAATAATTTACCGGAAAAACAAGAAATAATAATAAAT
>CAMWRC010000141.1 GCA_947176565.1 uncultured Ruminococcus sp. | reverse complement strand
GGCTAGTATAGACTCCTTAGTAAAACTTATGGCATGTCTATATAAGAACGATCAAATTTTAGAAGAATATGTCGTTGAAGATCATAAAAGCTATTATATTGCTACTGTGACAACGACTGATGATGATTCTTTAAATGAATGCTATTATAATGAATATATTCAAAAAGAAATTAAAAATTTCCTTAAATATTATTATAGCTTATTTTTTCCGGACTGTCAATACGTGCGGCTGATATTTTTTTCCTCAAAATGCCATGGTAGCGGAATCTATGTTGAAACTGCACAATATTTTCAACATAAAGTTGTTTAAAACGTAGAAATTTTCAACAGATTGGAAAATTTTTGAATATATTATTGAAACACAGAAGAAAATATGATATAATATCGTCATAATAACACTGAAAGCGGGGACAAAATCAATGAAGAAACCAATCATAACCATAGAACGCCAGTACGGAAGCGGCGGAAGTATTATCGGAAAAATAGCGGCTGAAAAACTCGGAATCAACTGCTATAACAGACAGATACTTGATATGACAGCCGAAAAATGCGGATATGACAAATCCAAACTTGAAGCTGCCGAAGAAACTGTTCCTACAAGTTTTCTGTATTCACTCATGCTTTCCGCGAATCCAGCACGGGCAATGGAAGATAATCTTCCGCTGTCAGATAAAGTATTCCTCATGGAAAGCAAGATAATAAACGGAATCGCCGATAAAGAAGAACAGTTCGTGATAATAGGCAGATGCGGAAGCTATATTCTCGAAGACCGCGGCTGCTTCAATGTTTATATCTATGCGCCTGAAAAATTCCGTGCAGCGCGCGCTGTTTCAGAATACGGCGTACAGGCTTCACGAGCCGAAGCAATAATGAAAAAAGCCGACAAACGTCGTGAGACTTTCTTTAACGTGAATACCGGCAGAAGCTGGCAGGATAAGGAAATTTATTCTCTCTGCCTGAACAGTGAAATCGGAGACGAACTCTGTGCTGACATCATTGTAAAGGCTTATACAGAGTACAACAAAAATCTTGCCAGATAATAAAAACAGATAAAGAAAACATCATATATATATCTCTATCTAAGGACAGGAGCTTCCCGTAAAAAAGGAAACTCCTGTTCTTATTTGTTATATTTCTATTTGTGATATTTTCCGTTTGTATTTATCTGAAATGCGCGGTAAATCTGTTCCAGAAGCATAACACGGGCAAGCTGGTGCGGAAACGTCATCTTTGACATTGATAATCTCAGGATTCCTGACGATTTTATTTCATCATCAAGACCAAAAGAACTGCCGATAATAAAAGTAACTGTGCTGAAACCGTTTACGCCTGCCGATGATATTTCCGCGGCAAGCTGTTCACTGCTCAACTGTCTGCCCTCGATACACAGCGGAATTATCATGCCGGCGGCAAATCTTCTGATTTCCGCCGCTTCTTTTTTCAGTGCGGCTGATATTTCTTTTTCCGACGGATTATCGCTGAGACGGCATTCATCAAGTTCATGAATTTCAAGATTACAGTATCTGCCAAGACGTTTTATATATTCTCCGCAGGCACTCCGGAGATATTCCTCTTTAAGTTTTCCTATAACGATAAGATTGATTTTCATTTAATTCAGACTCCTCAGAAAATAACTGCCGCACCCTTTGTTTCAACCGGAGCAACGCCTAAAAGATAATCACGACCCCGAACGTACCGATTAAGTGCGGATTCAACCGTGAAATCCGCAATATCGGGACGGTTATTATCCTGACTGAGATGTCCGAGAACAATATATTCAGTTCCGCGGTTTATAAGCTTTGCCGCCTGAACAGCACAGTCATTATTTGAAAGATGACCGTTCGGCGATAAAATACGCTCTTTGAGATATAACGGATATGAACCGTTCCGGAGCATCTGTTCATCATAATTTGATTCAAGAAGAACCAGCCGGCAGCCGGCAAGAGCCTCGTCAACCTCATCTGTAATATGCCCTAAATCCGTGCATACAGCACAAAGTCTGTCATCTGATGTGCGTATCCGGTAACCGCAGCTCTGTATCGTATCATGCGGAGTATTGAAACACATCAGTTCATTTCCGCCGCAGGAAATAGTTTTGCCGGTCATATCCACCACCGGCGAGGACGGAGAAATCCTGTCGCTGTCGCACAGCCGCTGTAGAGTTCGTTTCTGACCGTATACCGGTATTGATGTATTTTTTGTAAGCATTTTCAGTCCGCTTACATGGTCGGAATGTTCGTGAGTTATAAACACGCCCTGAATCGCTGAAAGCGGTATGTTATTCACTGCAAGGGCTGCGGAAAGCCTCCGGAAACTTACTCCGCAGTCTATGAGTATTCCGCCCTTTTCCGTACCGATAAATGTTGAATTTCCCTTGCTGGAACTGAAAAGCGGATATATTCTTGCCATTCTGCTGTTATCCCTTTGATGGTATTCTTGAAGCAATACGCATAGCAAAATCGCTGAAATTCTGCGTCTGAAGAATAACCCGACCCGGACCTGTCAGTTTTGTCAGGAAAAGACCCTCACCGCCGAAAAATATATTTCCGAGTCCTTTAACGGTTTCCACTTCGTATTTAACGCTTATATCAAAAGCAACAACATTTCCAGTATCGACTTTCAGAACTTCCCCCGGTGCGAGAACGCGGTCAACAATATCGCCGTCAACTTCGAGAAATGCCATTCCGTAGCCAAAAAGCCGCTGGAGAATAAATCCCTCGCCGCCGAAAAGACCAGCTGAAAGCCTTTTAGTGAACGTGGCTTTCAGGTCAACTGTCTGTTCCGCAGCAAGAAACGCGCCTTTCTGTACTATAAGTTCTCCTCTGGATATATCCACCGGAACTATAGAACCCGGGCAGGTAGCTCCGAAAGCAATTTTTGCTCCGTTCACAGTTGATGTATAGTTAGCCATAAATATAGACTCGCCGGTGAACATTCTGCCGAGACTTCTTCCGAGACCGCCTCTTGCATTGGTAGTCATAGTTATGCCTTCGGTCTGCCATATCATGCCTCCGGACTGCGTGAACATTGATTCGCCGGCATTCAGAGTAGTTTCAACAGCTGGAACAGTGCTGCCTATAAGCTGATAATTCATATAAAATTCCCCTTTCGTCAAAGACAGCGGCATCATCAGTCTCCGGAAACGAAAAGACGGAGACTTGAATATCAAAGCCGCTGAGACACGCAATAATATGAAAATATTATATCATACAAACCGACATAAGTCAACACTTTTCGCATATTTTCCGTTCACAGAAAATTTACAAATTATCCGTTGACAAAAGCAGCGAAAACGTGTATAATGAAAGTAGTATTAATATTTTAAAAGCTGTGAAGGGAAATAAAATCTGCTGAGTTTCACAGAGAGCCGCTGTCTGGTGCAAATGCGGTAAACAGATACAGGTCATAACTCGTCCCAGAGCTTCCGGCTGAACAGATTTCCAATTAGGCACGGACGTGTTTCTCACGTTACAGGGATATGCATTGTATGATGCTGAAAAGCGGGTGTGACTTCACACCAATCAAGAGTGGTACCGCGGATTTTTTCGTCTCTTTCATGCACAGGCATGAGAGAGACTTTTATTTTTATCCGGAAAACGGATTCAGAGAAAGGAATGTTTATTTATGAACGCATCAAAATATACGCGTCAGTTTTTTGAAGCCCCGAAAACTGCAATGAAGTGGACAGAGAAATCCTACATTGAAAAAGCTCCGATATGGTGCAGCGTTGACCTCAGAGACGGCAATCAGGCACTTATCATACCTATGAACCTCAGCGAAAAGCTTGAGTTTTTCAAGCTCCTCGTTGACATTGGATTCAAGGAAATAGAAATCGGATTTCCGGCCGCTTCCGAAACAGAATATGAGTTCTGCCGTACACTTATCGAAGAAAATCTTATTCCTGATGATGTAACAATTCAGGTACTCACACAGTCACGTGAACACATCATAGAAAAGACGTTTGAGGCTTTGAAAGGCTGCAAGAATGCTATTGTACATCTTTATAATTCCACCAGCCTTGCACAGCGCGAACAGGTTTTCCGCAAATCCAAAGAGGAAATAATTGATATTGCCGTAACCGGCGCGAAGCTCTGCAAGGAATACCGCGAAAAGTATGAGGGCAATTTCAGATTTGAATATTCTCCCGAAAGCTTTACCGGAACAGAACCGGAATTTGCACTTGAAATATGCAACGCCGTACTCGATATATGGAAACCTACAGAAAATGATAAAGTAATACTGAATCTCCCTGTAACTGTTGAACTTTCTATGCCGCATATCTATGCAAATCAGATTGAGTATATCCATGAAAATATCAATTTCCGCGAAAATGTTATAATTTCACTTCACCCG
>CAMWRC010000140.1 GCA_947176565.1 uncultured Ruminococcus sp. | reverse complement strand
CCCCCCCCCCCCCCCCCCCCCCCCTATTTTTTTTTCAATCCTAAGACGGCTTACGAGCTGTAGTACGGTCTCGTGGGCTCGGAGATGTGTATTAGTGACAGGTGAAAAACGGCAGGATATTCAGGATTACATATACAAAGAATCTCAGGCATTTCAGTTTTTTTGCGGAATTTTCCAAAATTGTGCCGTATCGTGATATTTTTGCGTTTGAATCTGCTGCCGCGTCTGCGCTTGAAATAGAAACTGTATGTCTTAATCCACGCTATCCGTCGAAAATTTTCGGAAGAGACTGCGTGGAAGATGTTATTCAGCTTCTTAAACGCAATGTATCTGTAGTCAACGGATTCCTTGACGGAGCGGAAATTTCATTTGACGGCAGCAGACTGAGTTTCGGATTGAAGCATGGCGGACGGGATATGCTGATAAATGGCGGATTCTGCAATAAGCTTTCACAGATGATATATAATCAGTTCGGCAGAAAAATCGACGTTCAGCTTGACGGTACGACGACAGTAAGCGATGATGAATATCAGTCCGTAATTGAAAAGGCAGCGGCGGAACTTCCGGATTATCATGAACAGTTTATTCCGGAAAAGACTCCGGCTGAAATCCATAATGAAGCGGCAGCGGCAGCAGTTCCGGACAAGGCAGCTGACATCAGTTCCGCCGACAATGCTTTTGACCCCGAATCTGCTGAAATAGTCAGAGGACAGGCTATCCGTGAAACTCCGGTTCTTATTGCGGAGGCAGTAAATAATCTCGGACAGAATACCGTCATTGCCGGCGATATATTCTCCAGTGAAATCAAGGAACTCCGCAACGGAAATACTGTCATCACATACGGAATAACTGATTACAGCGGTTCGGTACTGATAAAAATATTCCTTAAAAAGAACAGTGATGAACTCGAAAAGCTGTCCGGATTCAAAAACGGCATGATGTTCGTTGTCAGCGGAAAAATAGATTATGATGATTTTGCCCGTGACATCTGTATAAATCCAAATTCGATTATAAGAGTGAAACGCATTCCGAAAGTTGATACTGCTTCCGAAAAACGTGTGGAACTTCACTGTCATTCCAATATGTCCGCAATGGACGCTGTCACAAATCCGGTAAGCCTTATCAAACGCGCAGCAGAGTGGGGTCATCAGGCTATGGCGATAACCGACCACGGCTGTGTACAGGCATTTCCGGACTGTATGTACAATATGCCGAAAAATTTCAAAGTCATATACGGCATGGAAGCCTATGTTGTAAATGACCTTGACCGTGAACTGATATTGAAAAAACCGGACAGCAGGGAATTAAACGGCGAATTTATCGTATTCGATGTCGAAACCACAGGTCTTAACTATTCAGACGACCGGCTGACAAGTATTGCGGCGGTAAAGGTAAAGAATTTACAGTCTGTTGACAGTTTCATGATATATGTGAATCCAGAACGCCATATTCCGGAGAAAATCACGCAGCTCACAGGAATAAGCGATGATACGGTAAAAGATGCTCCGAAAGAGGACGAAGCTTTGCGGAAGTTCATGGAATTTTGCGGAAATTCACCGGTTCTGGTGGCGCATAATGCAAGTTTTGATACAACAATGCTGAATGAGGTTTGTAAGCGGCACGGAATAAAATTTGAATATAATTGGCTTGATACGCTTATATTCTGTCAGGCTATGCTTCCGGAAATGGGACGGTATAAACTCAATTACGTTGCGAGAAATCTTAAACTCGGAGCATTTGAACATCATCGCGCTGATGAGGACGCAATGATTCTTTCAAAGATTTTTATTGAACTGATAAACCGCGTGAAATCGCAGAAGAATTTCACTCATATAAATCAGCTCAATGAACTTGTCGGAGAAATAGATATAAAGAAGCTGAAATCGTATCATCAGATAATTCTTGTCCGCAATCAGGCAGGACTGAAAAATCTGTATCGTCTTGTATCTTTCAGCAATCTTGATTATTTCTATAAAAAGCCGCTTATTCCTAAATCTGTGCTTATGGAATACCGCGAAGGACTTATATTCGGAAGTGCCTGTGAGGCAGGAGAACTTTTTCAGGCTATGGTTTCCAGAAAATCAGAGCGTAAAATCGAGGAACTTGCGAGATTTTATGATTATCTTGAAATACAGCCAATCGGAAACAATGAATTTATGATTCGTGAGGGAACAGCTTCGGGAGAAGATGAACTCAGAGAATACAACCGGCGTATAGTCGCACTCGGCGAAAAGCTGAATATTCCGGTATGTGCGACCTGTGATGTACATTTTCTTGACCCGAAAGATGCAATATACCGCAAGATAATCCTTGCAGGCATGGGATTCAAGGATTCGGAAAATCAGGCGATGCTTTATTTCCGCACAACTGATGAAATGCTTTCGGAATTTGCATATCTCGGAGAGGAAAAAGCAAAGGAAGTAGTAGTTACAAATACTAACGCGATTGCGGATATGATTGAAATTGTCAGACCTATACCGAAAGGAACATTTACTCCTACAATTGAGGGTGCAGAAGATGATTTAATACGTATCACTCATGAAAAAGCCTATGAAATATACGGAAATCCGCTTCCGGAACTGGTTGAGAAACGGCTCGACCGTGAACTTTCATCAATCATAAAGCATGGATTTTCGGTTCTTTACATTATCGCACAGAAGCTTGTATGGAACTCCGTGGAAAACGGTTATCTTGTAGGTTCAAGAGGTTCTGTAGGTTCATCATTTGTTGCGTCAATGGCGGGAATATCCGAAGTTAATCCGCTTCCTCCGCATTATATATGCCCGAATCCGGAATGCAAGCACAGTGAATTTATTCTTGATGGTCAGTATGGTTCAGGGTTTGATATGCCGCAGAAAAATTGTCCGGAATGCGGTACAGATATGCTCCGTGAGGGTCATGATATACCTTTTGAGACGTTTCTCGGATTTGACGGCGATAAAGCTCCGGATATTGACCTGAATTTTTCGGGCGAATATCAGTTCCATGCACATAGATACACAGAGAAGCTTTTCGGAAAATCAAACGTTTTCAAAGCCGGTACTATTTCTGCTGTCGCTGAAAAGACAGCGTTCGGTTATGTAAAAAAATATTGTGAGAAAAACGGAATAAATTTGAACAATGCAGAAATGAGCAGGCTTTCCGTCGGCTGTACAGGAATAAAAAGAACTACCGGACAACACCCCGGAGGAATGGTTGTTGTGCCGTCAGACTATGAAGTATACGATTTCACACCGGTTCAGCACCCAGCCGATTCAGCGGATTCCGAAGTAATAACAACCCACTTCGATTTCAATTCGCTTCATGATACTATATTGAAGCTTGATGAACTCGGTCACGTTGTTCCGACTCTGTACAAGCATCTTGAGGATTTGACAGGACTGAAAATCAAGGATATTCCGGCATACGACCCTGAAGTTATAAAAATGTGTACGGACTGCACGGTATTGGGAGTAACGGAAGATGACATTTTCTGTAAGACCGGAAGTCTTGGTATTCCGGAAATGGGTACTAATTTCACAATAGGTATGCTTCTTGATGCGAAACCTGCGAGATTCAGCGATTTTCTACAGATTTCCGGACTTTCGCATGGTACTGATGTATGGCTCGGCAATGCCAAGGATTTGATTGAACAGAAAATATGCACAATTTCAGATGTTATCGGAACTCGTGACAGTATCATGACATATCTGCTTTACAAGAATGTAGAGCCGAAAATGGCATTCCAGATAATGGAATGGACGCGTAAGGGAAAGGCATCAAAACAGTTTACGCCTGAAATTACAGATATGCTGAAAGCTCATGATGTGCCGGACTGGTATATCGAAAGCTGTCTGAAAATAAAATATATGTTCCCGAAAGCACACGCGGCGGCATATGTTATCGCTGCAATAAAGCTTGGCTGGTTCAAACTGTACAGACCGCTGGAATATTATTCAACATATTTTTCAGTCCGCGGGGAAGATTTTGATGCCGGACTTGCAGTCAAGGGAAAAGAAGCTGTCCGCGAAAGAATTTTACAGCTCAAAGAGATGGGAAATGAGAAATCAAAGAAAGAAAGCGATGTGTATGATATACTTCTCATAACAAATGAAATGCTGTCGCGCGGATATGAATTTCTCCCCATAAATCTTTTTAAATCCCATGCTACGGATTATCTTTTGGAGGACGGAAAGCTCCGTATTCCATTTGCGGCAATGTCCGGAGTCGGAGAAAATGCCGCAAAAGGTATCTATGATGCAGTTCAGAAAGGCGGATTTATTTCAATTGAGGAATTTCAGGAGCAGAGCGGAGTATCAAAAACCACAATTGAAGTGTTGAAAAGTGCAGGAGCTTTCGGCGATTTGCCTGAATCTACACAAATGTCG
>CAMWRC010000139.1 GCA_947176565.1 uncultured Ruminococcus sp. | reverse complement strand
GAATACTACGAATCGAAAGTCGTTCAGACCGGCACATGGGAAAATCACCGCAGAGTTGTAATTGGTTTCCGCAGCGTTGATAAAGAAACCCGTAATGAAATGGAACAGAAAAGATTGCTCGAAACAGCCCTTATACAGGCAAACAGCGCAAATAAGGCAAAAAGCGTATTCCTGTCAAATATGTCTCATGATATACGTACGCCAATGAATGCTATAATTGGTTTTTCAAATCTTGCAGCAGCAAAGATTGACCAGAAAGACAAAGTGAGGGACTATCTGAGCAAAATAACATCTTCAGGAAAACAGCTTCTTGGGCTTATTAATGATGTACTTGCTATAAGTCAGATAGAAAGCGGCAGACTTCAGCTTGAAGAAACGCTGTGCAATCTTCCGGAACTTATAAACGAATTGCAGGATATCATACAGAACGATATAAAGGAAAAGCGGCTTCATTTCACAATACATATAAATATAACTGATAGTAATGTCTGGTGTGATGCAGTGCAGCTTAATCGCGTGCTGATGAATGTCATAAATAATTCTATAAAATATACCAATGCAGGCGGAAAGATAAATGTTGACATATCTGAGAAAAATAATTCAAATTCCGGCTATGCAAATTATAAAATATGTGTGACTGATTCAGGAATTGGAATGAGTAAGGAATATGTTTCTCATATTTTTGAGCTTTTTTCCAGAGAGAGGAATACTACAAGCAGCGGCGTTCAAGGAACAGGTCTTGGAATGGCGATTACCAAGAATATTGTTGATATTATGAATGGAACTATTGATATAACAAGCAGACAAGGTGTCGGAACAAAAGTGGCGATTACGCTTCCGCTTCGTATATATTCTGATACTTCTGACAGAGCTGATGCTGTAATTTTCGATAAAAGCAGTGATATTTATTCAGCCGGAAAAAATATCAGTGATTCAGAATACCGTATTCTTCTTGTGGAAGATAACGAACTGAATCGGGAAATTGCTGCTGAAATACTGAACGAATCAGGATTCTGTACGGAATATGCCGAAAATGGACAGATAGCTGTAAATATGCTTAAAGATTCCGAACCAGGATATTATAAGGTAGTACTTATGGACGTACAGATGCCTGTTATGAATGGATATGAGGCTTCCAGAGCAATAAGAAATCTTCCGGATAAACAGATTTCAGAAATTCCGATAATAGCTATGACAGCCAATGCTTTTTCCGAAGATGTTCAGGAAGCTCTTAAATCAGGTATGAACGGACATCTTGCAAAGCCTATAGATGTAAAGAAACTTCTTGACATACTGATGCAGTACAAATAAAAACAATCTCCCTGAAAAAGCCTGATTCAAGCATTTTCAGGGAGATATTTCATGTCATGACTGAATATTTTCAATCATAATCTGTCATGTATTCAACACTGTCTTTAGCTGCTTTTTGTTCTTCAGCGAGAAGTTCCTGCTCCTGCTGGTTAACCTGCTCCTGCATAAGCTGCCATTCTTCATCAATTTCTTCCTGTGTTTCGTTCCATCGAATATCTTCTGAAATCATATCATCGACAGATATTGAAAATACTTTGAGAATTTTATTTGACTGATTTTTTAGATTGATATTTAAGATTTTTCTGTCATCATTCTCTGTAAAGCAGAACTGTGAAAAGTACATCTTAACAGTTGAAAGATATGGATTCATTGTTTCGTAATTCGGAAGCATTATGCCGGAAAGCCGTTTTCCTGAATATGAGTCAGAGATTGAAATAATTTCGTCATAGTTCCATTTTATGTTGTCGTCTGAACTGTACGGATATATATATGAACAGTCCGAATATTCATTTCCTGATGCAGCTGAGATGTCAAAAAGTTCTGTCTTAGTAAAGTTTGAAATATTATCCTCAGGCATTGCGGAATTTCCGTTGAAACAAACAGACTGCCGCCACATATTCCGGCGTTCAGGCATATCAATTATTTTTCCGTCTGATTCCGAGATAATGTCATAGAAGTATAAATCGTCATTTGTTTTATGTCCGTAAAGTACTTCGCTTGTAACTACATGTACTGCATTGGTGTATTTTATGATAGAGAAATCGCAGAATGAAGCAATTGAGATGTATTCTCCGTTTTTGTCCGTAAGCAGTCCGGTCTTGTCTTTGTCTGAAAATTGTGAAACTGCAATATCTGAAAATCCTGTTACAACGTATGAATCATCAGAAAACTCGTTTTTTAACTTCTCAATATCATTCTGTGTAAATTTAAAGTCTGATTCTGCCGCTGCAACTATGTTGTCCTCTGAGTAAGTGCTGCCGATATATTCGACAGCATATAACTGTGTCGTATTTATTCCGTCAATCTGCCTGATGTAGAGCCTTACGTTTGCATTTTCCCTGCCAGAGTCCTTGAATGGACAGGAGAACAGGGGAGTAATGAGAACGTCGTTGCTGATATAGTAATCGAGAGGTATATCCACAGTGAGATAGTCACCGGTTTCAAGTTCTGTATTGATTTCGCTGATTATGTCCTGATATAGATTGTCTGTAGGACAGCTGATGAGATTTGCCAGCATCTGTCTTGCAAAATTGGTCTGCGGTACAACAGCTATCAGTACAGCAGCTGCTGCTGCAAAAGAAATCCATTTTATGAATTTGAAATGCTGCGGTTTTCCGGTGATATTTTCAAGACCGGTAACAGTAAATTCATCATCTGTGAATTCCCCGGAACTTTTTGGAAAGGCTCGTGCGGAGATTTTATCAAAGCAGTCAATAGATTCAGAAAGCTCATTCATCTTATTTTTTAGAAGCTGTTCTACTTCGGAGGAGACAGCTTCCGGATTATTTTTTATTTCGTCTTTCATCATGCACACCTGCCTTTTCCCGTAATATGGCAATAGCCTTTTCATACCGTGATTTAACCGTAGATTCCGGACACTTCATGATTTTGGCTATCTGCCTGAAAGAAAGCTCACTGAAGCACCTCAATGCGACGACCTGTTTTTGTTTGTCATTGAGGAACATCATAAGCTGATTTATGTAAATGCTGTTTTCGACAGCAATATCAGTTTCGCCATAGCTCTGTATGATAAAATTATCAGTATCACGTCTGTGCTGACGGCGAAGTTCAAGTGCGACGTTTCTGGCGATAGTATAGATATAGCCTTTTCCGTCGCCGTTTTCAGGATTGAATTTTTTTACCTGGGAAAGTCTTACAAAAGTTTCGATAACGCAATCCTCGGAGAGGTGATAATCTGATGTGATAGTAAACGCTATGGCAAAGACATTCTTTTTGAACATGGTGTACAGAACACTCAGACTTTCTTTTGACTTTGAGCAGTTAAGGATAAGCTGATTCACATTATCCTCTTTTTTATCTTCGTTCACGCTGCCTGTAAATATATTAAGAATTGTCTTTTCACCTCCGGCATAAGATTTTGATTCAGTAAACATTAGTATCACTTCCTGAAAAACGATTTACAGATTCTGTATTAGCGGTATAATAAATACCGCCTGAAAGCTTTCATATAATAGTGCATTTAAAAAGCAAAAAAGACGAAAGATAATAAAAGTTTCCGGAAATGTTGTTATATTGTGCTAACTAATAAAATATGACGTCAATAAAATGGCTGTATACAGGCATAATATGGGATTTCTGAATATTTCATAGATGTGAAAATAATGTTTACTATGGTTTACAAAGTGTTGTAATAAATGGTTTTCTGCTGTACAATATAATTATACACCCTTAATGACATAAGTCAATAGATTTTTTATGACAAAATATAAATGGAGGCAGAAATGAATAATCAACATTCAGAAAAAAGACAGATTGGTAAACTTTTTATGATAGGTGCGGTTCTGGGAATTGTAATATTTCTGATGATTTTCGGAATCCACGTACTTGACCCGACATATGATGACTGGATTCTCGCTGATAAAGATGACCTGACTCAACATTATTTCGGCTGGAAATTTCTCAGAAAGTCATCGTGGCATTTCCCGCTTGGAATAATAGACAGATTCAGTTCGTCTGGTGGAATATCATGTATATTTCTTGACTGTGTTCCACTGTTTGCAGTATTTTTTAAATTGCTATCGCCGCTGCTTCCTGAAACTTTTCAGTACATTGGTATATGGGAACTGTTTTGCTTTGCAATGATGGGCGGAAGTTCGTCGGTACTTCTCCATAGATTCAGCAGGAATAATTTTTTCTGCCTGTGCGGGAGTATAGTATTTATAATTTCACCGACTGTAATGCAGCGTACTATACATCATGAAGCTTTGTCTGCGCAGTGGGTAATAGTTCTTGCCATAATATTATGGGTGTATCAGGAGCAGGAATGGAAAAATAAAGCAGTTCCGGTTATATTGTGGTCTGTTCTGGGAATAATAGCCGTTACAATACATCTTTATTTTATACCTATGATATAT
>CAMWRC010000138.1 GCA_947176565.1 uncultured Ruminococcus sp. | reverse complement strand
TTAATGATAAGGCGACCACCGAGATCTACACCTATTAAGTCGTCGGCAGCGTCAGGATTTGTATAAGAGACAGGGATACCATGAATTTTTTTGAGGAACTCGGAGTTCCGCTGAAAACTGAACGCGGAAACCGTGTGTTCCCTGTAAGCGATAATGCCGGAGATATTGTTGATTCGCTTGACAGTGAACTTCGGAGACTGGGCGTGAAAATAATTCGTAAGCGTGTGGAATCGCTGATTATCGAGGACGGAATATGCTGCGGAGTCACAGCAGGCGGCAGGGAATACAGAAGCGGAAGCGTTCTCGTTGCCTGCGGCGGAAAATCATATCCGAATACCGGTTCAACCGGCGACGGCTATAAGCTGGCGGAGTCGGCAGGTCATACGATTACGGAACTGAAACCGAGTCTTGTTCCTCTGACTTCTGACGACAGATTCTGCAATGAGCTTATGGGACTTTCACTCAGAAATGTAATATTGAAGCTTTATGACGGCGGAAAGCTGATATACAGTGAAATGGGGGAAATGCTCTTTACTCATTTCGGCGTGAGCGGTCCGCTTGTGCTTTCGGCAAGCAGTCATATCAGGAATATGCAGAAAAGCCGGTATAAACTCGTGATTGATATGAAACCGGCACTTTCGCCGGAACAGCTTGATTCAAGAATACAACGCGATTTCAGCGAGAATCTCAACAGGGATTTCATAAATGGTATAAGAAAACTTCTGCCGGCAAAAATGATTCCTGTTATCGTCCGTCTTTCGGGAATATCTCCCGAACGGAAGATAAACAGCATAACCAGAGAGGAAAGACGGCGTTTCGGAAGCCTGATAAAGGAGTTTCCTGTAAGTATATCCGGATTCCGTCCTGTTGATGAGGCAATAATCACAAGCGGCGGAGTTTCTGTCAAGGAAATAAACCCGAAAACAATGGAATCAAAGCTTTGCAGCGGACTTTTTTTCGCAGGAGAGGTTATCGATGTTGACGGATATACAGGCGGATTTAATCTGCAAATCGCATTTTCTACAGCATATTCAGCGGCTTTGAATCTTTAGATTGGAGTGAATTTTTATGAGTACAGTAAATATTGCAATAGACGGTCCTGCCGGCGCAGGAAAAAGCACAATCGCCAGAATGACAGCGGCACAGCTGGGATATATCTATGTTGATACCGGTGCAATGTACCGCGCGGTGGCACTTTATATAAGCGAAAACGGCATATCAGACAACGAATTTGAAAACGCATTGAAAGATGTCGATATTTCACTGAAATTCGTTGACGGTGTGCAGAGAGTATATCTTGACGGCAGAGATGTTTCTGAACTTATCCGTACTCCGGAGATTTCAATGGAGGCATCAAGGACTTCGGCATTTCCGGCAGTAAGGGCGAAACTTTTTGATTTACAGCAGAAGATTGCCCGTGAAAATAATATAATAATGGACGGACGCGACATCGGAACTGTTGTACTTCCTGATGCAGATGTCAAGATTTTCCTTACGGCTTCTCCTGAAAAACGGGCTGAAAGGCGATATAAGGAGCTTTCAGAAAAGCCGGACTGTCCGTCTTACGAAAGCATACTCAGGGATATAATTGAACGTGATTATCAGGATACGCACCGGGAAACAGCTCCGCTTAAACAGGCTGATGATGCAGTAATGGTCGATACCACAAATCTTGATTTGCAGGAATCCGCAGCGGAAATCAGAAGAATTATCGGAGAAATAATATGATATATCATTTAGTCAAGATTCTTGTGAGATTTGCGTTCAGCGTTGCATTTAATTTTCGGGTTGAGGGAAAGGAAAATATTCCGAAAGATACAGCTGTGATTTATGCTGCAAATCACAGGAGCAATGCAGACCCTCCGCTTCTCGGCTGTACCGCACGGGGAAAATTTGCATTCATGGCAAAGGAAGAACTTTTCCGGAATAAATTCTTTGCGTGGCTGATACGAAGTCTCGGAGCGTTTCCGGTATCGCGCGGCAAAGGAGATACTAAGGTGATTGATACGGCAGTAGAACGTCTCAACAGCGGCAGAAGTCTGATGATTTTTCCAGAAGGTACGCGTTCAAAGGACGGAAAAGTACACCGCGGACATTCCGGAGCGGCAGTCATTGCGGCACGTTCAGAAAAAGCAATAATACCGGTCGGCATAAAATTCGGCGAAAAGCTGAAATTCCGTACCAAAGTGACAGTGAAATTCGGTAAACCTATACAGCCGTCTGAATATATCGAGGATTCTGAAAATCCGAATCCACGGCAGATTGTAAGACTGAAAAACCGATATATGGCGGAAATCAAGCTTCTTGCCGAAGATAATCCGGAAACTGCGGAGGAAAATAATGAAAATGAAAAATCGTGAAATTACAGTTGCAAAATCAGCAGGATTCTGTTTCGGGGTTGACAGAGCAGTAAAAATGGTGTATAATGAATTGGAACGGAATACCCGTGTTGCAACTCTCGGTCCGATAATACATAATCAGGCAGTCGTTGACGATATGAAAGCAAAGGGTGCAAGAGTCGTGGAAGATGTGGACGAACTGCTTCCGGAGGAAACTGTTGTTATCCGCTCTCACGGCGTCGGCAGGAACGTTTACGAAAAAATCGCGGAAAAGGGCTGCCGTATGCTCGACGCAACCTGTCCGTTTGTCTCGAAAATCCATAAGATAGCTTCTGAAAAATCTAAAGAGGGTTATCTTATATTGATAGCGGGCGATGTTAATCACCCCGAAGTTCAGGGGATTATTGGACATTGTGACCAAAAATTCATCGTTTTTAAGAATAAAATTGAGCTAAAGCACGTTTTTGAGAAAAATCCGGATTTTTTTGAAAAAAAGCTTGCATTTGTCGCTCAAACGACTTATAATATAATAGAGTGGGAAGAATGCTTGAAGGTGATACCTAAGGGCTGTCCGAATATTGTTGTGTTTGATACTATATGCAGTGCTACCGATACCCGTCAGTCAGATGCGGCTGAGCTTGCAAAAAGCTCTGATATTATGCTGGTTATCGGAGGCCGTCACAGCTCAAATACCGTCAAGCTGTTTGAGGTGTGCAGCCGCTACTGTACGGCGTATCATATAGAAAATATGGACGAGCTTTCATCTTTGAAGCTGCCCTGTGCCGGCAGAATCGGCATCACAGCCGGTGCTTCCACGCCGGCGTACATAATCAAGGAGGTACAAACCACAATGGCAGACAATGTTAATCTTACTGCAAATCAGGATGAGGAAATCGATTTCGCTACAGCTCTCGATCAGTCATTCAAAAAAATACATACAGGAGAGAAAGTCAGGGGTATTGTCGTAGGCATTGACAATGCCGAAATTACTGTTGACCTCGGCACAAAGTATACAGGCTATGTAAAGCTCGAAGACCTTACAGACGATGTAACAAAAAAGCCCGCTGACATCGTGGCTATAGGCGATGAAATAGACCTTATAGTTGTCAAGGCAAACGATAATGAGGGTACTGTTGCTCTCTCAAAGAGACGCGTTGACGAACAGGCAGGTTACGATACAGTCGTAAAGGCTAAGGAAGAAGGCACTGTTCTCGAAGGCGTTGTAAGCCGTATCGTGAACAAGGGCGTTACTCTCAGCTATCTCGGCGTAAGAGTATTTATTCCGGCTTCACAGACAGGTCTTCCGAAAAATGCAGACCTCGAACAGCTTGCTAAACAGAAAGTTGAATTTAAAATCATTGAAGTCGATGAGGGCGGCAAAAAGCGTGCTGTCGGTTCTATCAAGAAAGTTGAAGATGAGAGAAAAGAAGCTGCAAGAAATGAGTTCTGGGACAATGCAGAAGTCGGCAAGACATATGTCGGCAAGGTTAAATCCCTCACAAGTTTCGGCGCATTCGTTGACCTCGGCGGAATCGACGGAATGGTTCACATTTCAGAGCTTTCATGGAACAGAATCAAGCATCCCAGCGAGGTTGTAAGTGTCGGTGATACTCTTGAAGTATATATCAAGGACCTCAACCGTGAGAATAACAGAATTTCTCTCGGATTCAAGAAAGCTGAGGATAATCCGTGGACTGTATTCACATCAAACTATCAGGTAGGCGATGTTGTAAAGGCTACTATCGTGTCAATTACTAACTTCGGCGCATTTGCAAGAATTATTGACGGTGTTGACGGACTTATCCATATTTCACAGATTGCTGACGAAAAAGTTGAAAATGTAAGCGATTATCTCTCAAAGGGCGATGTTGTTGATGTGAAAATCAAGGACATTAACGTTGAGAAACAGAGAATCAGCATTTCTATGCGCGATTTAATCGAGTCTGAGGACGATTCCGAGGACGAGGAATAATTCCGGTAAATAATAATCAGGGCTGTATCTGCGGATACAGCTCTTTTTATTATTTGAGAAAATCGCTGATTTGAAGAAATCATTCTAAAAAATTTCTTGACAAATCGTCAGAAATGGTGTATAGTATTGTTATAGTAT
>CAMWRC010000137.1 GCA_947176565.1 uncultured Ruminococcus sp. | reverse complement strand
TAGACAGCCTTTATATCTACATAAAAAGTGTAAATTAAAATGCATAAATAAAGAGGTTTTCAGAAATACATTCAGAAAAAACGGCTGTTTATCGTTTTGGAGTTTACGATGTTTTTGCCTTGTGATTTTTAAAAATCTATGCTATTATAAGACCATAGCTAAATTTTACTTTGTGCGCAAAATTACTGGAGGAAAAAACAATGTCTGTTGAAACACCGACAACGGCACTTTATTGCGGATTGTCACAAGATGATGATATGCTCGATGAAAATGTGAGCCTAAGAACACAGAAACTCATGCTTGAAAAATATGCACTGGAACATGGATATTATCAGTATAAATTTTATGTTGATAACGGTTACAGCAGTATGGATTTCAACCGTACCGACTTTCAGAGAATGATTTCTGACATCGAAACCGGAATAGTTGAGAGAGTTATTGTAAAAGATTTGTCGCGCCTCGGAAAAAATTATATTTTGATTCGCGAATATGTAGGATTTCTTTTTCCGGAGTATGGTATTCATTTTATTTCAATTATGGAAGATATAGATTCTGCTGTTGAAAATCCTGAAATAATGCAGTTCAGTAATATCAGGGCAGATTATGATTATATTGTAGATGATAATTGTGATAAAGTTATTTTTCCTGATACACATTATAGTATTGTTTCAGAGGAAGTTCTGGAAAAGGCGCAGAAAATTGCCTGTGACAGAAAAAGAATTATAACCGGAAAGAACGGATATTCTGAGCTGATGTTTCAGGATATGATTTTCTGTGCAGACTGTGGCAGACAAATGTATCTTATGCATAAAACGGGAGAATGCAATGATTCTGATTTTTATATCTGCAACACTAAGCGGAAAAATAATGATTTGTGTTCACTTCATTATATCAGAGAAAGCGAAATTATCAGGCTTGTCATGGACGATATTAAAAATTATATCTGCTGTTTAATAAAAGATGAGAATAAACTCCGCAATAATCTTGTCAGAATAGTAAAACGTAGAAATTCGTTAATTTTATCAGAGGCAAGGAGCAGGCAGAAATCTATTGATTCGAGAATAAGTGAAATTCTTGAGATTCGCAGGAGAGTTTCTGATGATAAATTTTCGGGTGATATTTCCGGTATAATGACAGATTTTGATCATGAAATCGAAAGTCTTAAATCCGAACACGATTGTATTGTGAGTATAATCAGAGAAAACAGAGACTGTCTGAATGATGTTGAAATTTTTATAGAATGCCTTAAGCATTACAGAAACAACACTGAATTAAATATTTCTATTGTAGAGGATTTAATAGAAAGAATTGATGTTCTTAATCCTGAAACAGCGTGCAAACGTATAGGACATCAGAAAATTGCCATTACTTACGTAGGTATCGGAAAGATTGAGGATAATTTCTAATCTGTAATTTCTATGGAAGAATGATGTAAAAAATAAACTCCTATGGCTTTAATTAAACCATAGAAGTTAAATTTAATCAGATTATGTATTCAATATCGGGTTCATATTTCATATTGAATATTTCAAAGATTTTATTTCTTACGTGGATAAAATTTCCGCTTGTGCGGTCTCTGTAGCCATGTATCGGTACGCTTACAACACTTTTTATTTTACCCGGATTCGGTGTCATGACGACAATTCTGTCTGCAAGATAAACTGCTTTCTCAATATCATGAGTTACGAAAATAATTGTTTTTTTCTCATCTCTGGAAATTTTCCGTATATCGTCCTGCAATTTGATTCTTGTGATAGCGTCCAATGCGCCGAATGGTTCGTCCATAAAAATAATATCAGGGTCAACGGCTAATGTTCTTGCAATTGCAACACGCTGTTGCATACCGCCTGAAAGCTGCCGGGGGGGGGAATTTCTGAAGTCTGACAATCCCACCAAATCAATATATTTTTCAGCAATTTTTTTACGTTCATCTTTCGGAATTTTTTTTGATTCAAGACCAAGCTCAACATTTTTCAGAACACTTCTCCACGGCAGGAGTCCGTAATTCTGGAATATTGTAACATTTCTGACTGATGGTTCTTTCACTTCTTTTCCGTCGATTTTTACACTTCCCTCTGTGACGGGTTCAAATCCTGCGATTGCGTTCAGCAGTGTGCTTTTTCCACAGCCGGAAGGACCAAGCAGACAGATAAATTCACCCTTTTCGATAGAAAGTGAAACATTTTCCAATGCAGTGAACTCCGTACCGTCCTGAATAAATTTCTTGCCTGCATTCTGAATTTCAATGTACATATTAATTTTCACCCCATGTTTTCAGGATTTGTTTTTCAAGCAGCCCCAGAACAGCATCAAGCATAAGACCAATCAGACCGATTATTATAATCACTGCCATAAGCGTATCAGCGCGGAGATTATTTCTTGAATCAATAATCAGATAGCCGAGTCCGGACTGAGAGCCTACCATTTCACCTGCTACAAGAAATACCCATGCTGTTCCGAGTGCAAGATGTATACTGTTTGCAATCTGCGGAAAAGCCGCAGGGAGAATAATTTTCCATATAAGCTGAGGCTGTTTTATTCCGAAGCTTTTTGAAACTTTCATGTAAATAGGGTCAATTTTTCCGACTGCTGAAACAGTAGACAGCAGAACGGGAAAAAATGCCGCAATAAAAATTATTACGACGGCAGGAACATCACCGATTCCGAACCATAACACAATAAACGGAAGCCATGCCATTGGAGAAATCGGACGCAGAAGCTGTATAACGGGATTGATATACTGAAAAATATTTTTCAGTCTGCCAAGAATCAGCCCCAGAAATACAGCGCATATAACAGAACTGATATATCCTATAGCAAATCTTGACATACTTGCGCCGATGTCGGTTAAAACAGAATCTTCAAAGAATAATTTTTTCAGTGCAGAAACTGCATCATACGGCGACGGAAACAATGCTTTATTGAATCCGCCGACTGTATAAATCAACTGCCATATCAGTATCAGTACAATGAAAGAAACGAGTATATTTTTAACAGAAAGTAATTTTTTAATATTTCTCATAAAATCATCTGTTTTATTTTACAGAATCCTCATATGACGGCGGATTTTCAGAAAGATTATATTTGATTACTTTTTCTGCCAGAGCGTCATATGATTCTTTTGTAATATCAAGATTATCATAGGAAATCCATTGCAGAGAAATATCAAGCACATCGTCGTCCTGATTAAGATATTTCTTTGCAGTTTCCTTTGATTTTTCCAGACTGAGATTTGCTCCTGCCTTTTTGTATGCGGAAATCAGATTTTTTGTTTTTTCAAGATTTTTTTCCATAAACTTATCTGTCAGAACGAGTCCGCAGCAAAAAGAATCTTCCCACAGTTCTTCCGAGGAATACAGAACTTTTCCTATTCCCATTGAAACAGCCTTAGCTCCAAACGGTTCAGCCACACAATATCCGTCAATCTGACCTGTAGCAAGTGCTGACGGCATTTCAGTAGGGGAAAGTTCCGTGATATTCACATCATCAATTGTCATTCCTGCTCTGGAGAGAGCTTCATTCAGCAGAATATTGTGTGATGACTGTCTGTGCGGAATTGCAAATGTTTTTCCCTTTAAATCAGTGATATTTTCGATTCCGTTTGAAGTAATGATAACATTTCCGTCTTTGTGACCGAGAGCAACCGCGCTGATATTCACACCCTGCTCCTTTGATTTCATAGCAAGCTCTATCAGGACAGATGCGCCGTCAACTCTGCTTGTGTTGAGTGCGTCCATTAATTCCGTCCACGAGCCGTATTTGACGAGTTCTATATCTTCAGATTCCTCAGCAAGTTCGCAGACAGCAAGTGAATGAGTAATCGGAAGATATGCAATTTTTATTTTGTCATTTTCGGCATTATCCTGATTTCCGCAGCCGGAAAGTGCGGATATAACCAATGCTGTCGAAAAAGCGGTAATTTTTCTGAATTTATTCATCAGAATCACTCCAATTAATTCCAGTTAAGTTTTTTTCTTTGTTCTTTCATATCAGAAACAATTTTTTCTGCAAGTGCCACAGGGTCAGTATCAACGTGCATTGCAGAGCCGAGGATTTCCTTTGTACCCTCTTTCAGAAACTCAATGACATTTTCTGAACCATAAATCTGTGATTCAACGCAATGATAAGAATCAATTCCCATAAGCCGGAATCCAAGAGCGGCATCAATTCCTTTTTCATTTCCCCATTCGGGTGAAGAAAAAGCAAATGGGAGTTCATAGATATTTTTATTGAGTGCATTGGCGATTCCGGCAAAAATTCCGGAAGAACGCGTATTATCAATACATTCGCCGACATGCCATACAGAAGGTAAATCCGGAGATAAAAATTCTCTGAGGCTTTCGCCTGTTTTATCAAGTGCGGACGTATTGCAGTATCCGAGTTTCATAAGCGGGAATGATGCACAGCCATTTGACAATATCAGAACATTATTTCTTAACAATATATCTGCAACATCAACAATTGCC
>CAMWRC010000136.1 GCA_947176565.1 uncultured Ruminococcus sp. | reverse complement strand
TTGCTGACCTTGTGCTTATGCACAGATACCTCCTCGGAGCTGAACCGCTGATTAATCATAAAAACGGAGATATGAACAATGACAGTTCTGTTGATACATTTGACATTGTTCTTATGCGCAGAGAACTCAAAAACGCCCCATAAATTAATATTTTCCCGTTAATCAAAATGCCGCTGCGGATATTTTCTCCACAGCGGTGTTTTTTATGCTTTTCTCGCAGCAATATCTTTCCTGAAAATAAATTTGAAAACAGTTCTTATAAGCGGCTGAATAAAAAATAATTGTGAGAAAAAGGCAAACGGCAGATTATAACATACAAGCTTTATCCAGTTTGCAAGAAGCGTAAGTAAATTGAATCCCTCATAATATGGATAGTAAAGAAACGCGGCAATAAGACTCATCGCAGGACACATAATACCAACCGTTGCACAGATGATTGCAGTCTCAAAAATAACCGGGTGTGTTTCTGCCGGATTGAAAACCTTGCAGGCAAGCCTGAATGAACATGGACTTCCGACAGTACATTCAAGAACATAAGCGAGAACAAATTCCACTAAAATTACTGACCATATCGGTACTGAATGTCCACACATATAGACTCCGCCCATTCTGCCTATAGCATCAAGAACTCCGGTCGCCCCCGGATTAAGGGCAAGAAATGTACTTCCGTTCACGACATACAGACTATAGAACACGTATGCATGGACAGTCATAATAACGGTCAGCAGTGCGAATATCATTCGCTGAAATTGGTTTCTTGGCATATAATATATTCTCCTTTTCATCAGAGTCTGTCAGGACTCTTATTTTTGCGTAAAAAACAGCGTGAAACGACTATAAGTCGTCTCACGCTGAACAATTCTACGCTGTGAACATTATGATTATATCATATATTCAGAATTAAGTCAAAGGCTTTTTTGAACAAACTTTATCAACTGCAAATTCCAGATTTTTGTGAATTTCTGTTTATGCCGACTGCTCAAACTGGCTATTGTAAAGCTTGGCATAAAATCCGTTTCTTGCAAGCAGTTCTTCATGATTTCCGCTTTCGATAATATCTCCGTCTTTGAGTACAAGTATCATATCGGAATTTTTTATTGTTGACAGACGGTGAGCAATAACAAATGATGTTCTGCCTTTCATAAGTTCGTCCATAGCTGTCTGTATTTTAAGCTCTGTACGTGTATCAATAGAACTGGTGGCTTCATCAAGTATAAGTATCGGTTTATCTGCTATCATTGCACGTGCGATTGTCAGCTGCTGCTTCTGACCGGCAGACAGACTGACATTATCGCTCAGAACTGTATCATATCCATCTGGCAGAGTGCGTATAAAATGGTCAAGTCCTACTGCCTTGCAGGCACGGTCAATTTTTTCTTCCGGAACATTATCCATGTTATAAACAAGATTCTCCCTGACTGTTCCCTCGAAAAGCCATGTATCCTGCAAAACCATACAGAACTGTGAACGCACTTCATCACGGCTCATTTCTGATGTGGGAACACCGTCAATACTGATACTTCCGCTGTTCAGTTCATTAAACCGCATAAGCAGATTTACCATAGTTGTTTTTCCTGCTCCGGTCGGACCGACAATTGCTATTTTCTGTCCTGACTTTACTTTTGCAGAGAAATCATTGATAATAATTCTGTCAGTATCTTCATATCCGAAACGAACGTGACTAAATTCAATGTCGCCTCTGACTTTATCTGTAAGATGCTTTGTTTTACTGCTTTCATCTTTCATTTCTGAAGCAGATAAAAATTCAAATACACGCTCTCCTGCGGCAGCAGCAGACTGCATAGTCTGTGTAGCCTGAGCAATCTGCGAAAGCGGCTGTGTGAAAAGGCGTACATAAATCATAAACGCCACAATAACTCCGAAATCTATCATGTTCTTCTGAACAAGAAGCGCACCTACGATGCATACGGCAACATATCCGAAATTTCCGATAAACGTCATGAACGGCATCATAAGACCGGAAAGACATTGTGCTTTGAATGCACTGTTTTTCAATGCGCTGTTCATCTCAGAGAATTTATTCTTCTCCTGTAACTGACCATTATATGCTTTGATAACAGTATGTCCTGCATATGCTTCCTCAATATGTCCGTTGATTTCACCAAGATGTCTCTGCTGCATAGCAAAATATTTCTGCGATTTTCCCATAACCGAAAACATGAATACAAATCCCAGAACAGATGCTATAATTGCTGTTACCGCCATTATCCAGTTTGTAACAAACATCATGACTATCGAACCGATAAACATAGTCAGTGATGTGATAAGATTTCCTATGCTCTGATTCATGCTCTGCGCAATTGTATCAATATCATTGGTAACACGGGAAAGAATATCTCCTGTACTGGTTCGGTTATAGTACCACATCGGCAGTCTGTTGATTTTTCTCGAAATGTCTGTCCGGAGATTTTTTGAAACTCTCTGTGTTGATTCCGCCATAAGCAGACTCTGTACGACGTGCAGCAACGCTCCGGAAGCATAAAAAGCAACAAGAATCATACATATATGTACAACTCCGTCAATATCAATTCCTGTCATTACACCTTCAAGTATCAGATTTGTAATATCCGACAGCTTATTCGGACCGAGCAGATTCAGAACAGTACTGACAACTGCACATATCAGGGCAATTATAATCATTACAATATATCTGCCGCTGTAATTTATAAGCTTTTTCCACGTTCCTGTGAAATCCTGAGGCTTTTCAACAGCCATCTGTCCTCTTGGTCCTCTCATAGGTCTTTTGCTTGTATTTTCCATCAGACTGCCTCCTCCTTTGATAACTGTGAATATGCAATCTGCTGATAAACCTCACAGTTTTGCATAAGCTCATCATGCGTTCCGAGTCCTGCAATTTTACCGTCCTCAAGTACAATGATTCTGTCCGCATCACGTATTGTTCCGATACGCTGTGCAACTATTATTTTTGTTGCGTCTCTGCATTTTTCTTTCAGAACTGTACGAAGTTTTCTGTCTGTTGCATAGTCAAGCGCGGAAAATGAATCATCAAAAATAAATATTTCAGCATTACGGGCAACTGCACGCGCAATAGAAAGCCGCTGCTTCTGACCGCCTGAAAAATTAGTACCGCCTTGTGCAACATATGCTCCTGTACCCTCTGAAAGACTGTTTACAAATTCCGAAGCCTGTGCAGTATTGACAGCTTCTGCGATATCACTTGCTGTTATAGGCTTTTCGCTGTCTCCATATCCTACATTTGAATTTATTGTTCCGGAAAACAAAACAGCTTTCTGTGATACATAGCCAATCTTATTGCGCAATGAATATTCAGTGCATTCACGGATATTTACACCATCAATAAGAACTTCTCCCTCTGTAGGGTCGTAAAATCTCGGAATAAGATTGACAAGTGTACTCTTTCCGCAGCCGGTAGCTCCGATAATTGCTACTGTTTCACCTTTATGAGCAGAAAAACTGATATTGTGAAGAACGTCATTTTCAGAATCAGAATAACGGAAACATACATTCCTGAACTCTATTTCACCGCGTTTATCAGTATCTGATATATCTTTTGTTCCGTCAATAATGCTGCTTTCTGTATTCAGAACCTCATTGATACGCCTTGCTGATACAAAAGCTCTCGGCAGAATCATGAAAATCATTACCAGCATCATAAACGACATTATTACCTGCATGGAATACTGAGTAAATACTGCCATTTCAGCAAAAAGCGGCATTTTTTCAGTCATATCTGAATTATTTATAAGATATGCTCCAATCCAGTATATTGCAAGTGAACTTCCCTGCATAGTAAGCTGAATTGAAGGCATCATAAATGCCATCACACGACTGGCAAAAAGATGTGTGTTTGTCAGAATATTATTCACACCGTCAAATTTATTTTCCTGATATTCTTCAGCATTATATGCTCTGACAACCCGGATTCCTGTAAGATTTTCACGTGTTACACGGTTGAGATCATCTGTAAGCTTCTGGAGACTCCTAAACTTAGGTGTCGCCATTACAAGACAGAATATAACTACAACAAGCATCACAGCAACGCATATTCCTGTGGAAAGAGTCCAGCTGCTGTTACTTCCTGCGATTTTTGTTATTGCCCAGACAGCCATAATAGGCGCACGGAGCATAACCTGCAATCCCATAACAATAAGCATCTGAACCTGTGTAATATCATTCGTTGAACGCGTTATCAGGCTTGACGTAGAAAATTTCCCCATCTCACACATCGAAAATGATTGAACTTTATCATAGATGCGTTCACGCAAATCCGCGCTGAAATCTGCCGATATTCTCGAGGCAATAACAGCAACAATTACCGCAGCAGAAAGACTTCCGAGACAGCATAACAGCATTTTTCCGCCGGCAAGCATAATATCCGACATTTTTCCTCCTGCTGTTGTAACAAGCAAGGTGATTTCCTGCATATAATCTGGTGATTTCAGGTCAAGCCATACCTGAAACGCTACAAGGG
>CAMWRC010000135.1 GCA_947176565.1 uncultured Ruminococcus sp. | reverse complement strand
GACAGCCGTAGCAAAGTCCAAGAATCGGCACGCCGATTTCAAAAATTTCCTTTGATATATGGGGGGAGGTTTCATCATAAACGCTGTTTGGACCTCCAGTGAAAATTATTCCCATAGGGTTGAGTGCCTTTATTTCCTCAATGGGAGTGGGGTAGCTCTTGATTTCGCAGTATACACCGCATTCACGTACACGGCGCGCTATAAGCTGATTATACTGTCCGCCGAAATCAAGAACAATGCAGAGCTGATTTGCCATATAAGCCTCCTTGAATAATATCATGATTAAGAACCTGTTCCCACTTTAACGGTTCATGAGAACAAGTTCTGAAGTATATGACATAATTATAACACGAAATCTATCGTATTTCAAGTGTTTTTTGAAAATCATGCGGAAATCAATTTTGTGCTTGCATAATATAAGAAAATGTGTTATAATTAAACCGTGTATCAGATACTAAACAGTTCAAGGAGAAAGCAGAATGGAAAGATATACAGATAAAATACGGCGGATAGTAGGGGACAGCGAAAAACTCGCATATGTCCGCAGTTTCGGCTGTCAGCTTAATATATCCGACGGGGAAAAAATAAAAGGAATGCTGAAAAATGCCGGATATTCCTTTACAGATGATGAAAATAAAGCCGATATTATAATCCTCAACACCTGCGCTGTCCGTGAAAATGCGGAGGACAGAGTTTTTGGAATAGTGGGCAGTATGAAAAAGCTTAAAGAAATCAAGCCGTCTCTTATAATCGGAATTTCCGGCTGTATGACGGCTCAGGAGCATATTGCGGAGAAGATAAGAAAATCATATCCGCAGGTTGATTTTGTTGTCGGTACGTCTGCACTGAGCAGTATGCCGAAGCTTCTGCTTGACTGTCTTAACGGGCAGAAATTCGGGGCTGACATCGCCGAATATGAAGATTTTTCGGAAGAAGCCGAGCAGGTGCGTGAAAGCGGATTCAAAGCGAGCGTGCCGATAATGTTCGGGTGCAATAATTTCTGTACATACTGTATTGTGCCGTATGTCCGCGGACGTGAAAGAAGCCGCAGACAGGAAGATATAGTTTCTGAGGTGAAAAATCTTGTACAGAACGGCTATAAAGAAATTATGCTTCTGGGTCAGAACGTAAATTCATACGGCAGCGATTCCGGAAAGAAAAATGCTTTTCCGGAGCTTCTCAGGGAACTCAATATGATTGAGGGCGATTTTATTATAAGATTCATGTCATCGCACCCTAAAGATGCTTCAAAAGAACTTATTGATACGATTTTTGAATGCAGTAAGGTTGCAAATCATCTGCATCTTCCTCTGCAAAGCGGAAGCAGCAGTGTGCTTGAACGCATGAACCGCCGTTATACTGCTGAAAAATATCTTGAAATCGTGGACTATATAAGGGAAAAAGACCCTGAATTTTCCCTTACGACTGATTTGATTGTGGGATTTCCTGACGAATCTGATGAAGATTTTCAGGCAACACTGGACATGATAAAGAGGGTAAAGTTTGATAATATATATTCATTTATCTACTCTAAGCGTTCCGGAACTAAAGCTGCTGAAATGTCTGATTTTACATCGGACGAAGTGAAAAGTCAGCGTATGAGAAAATTACTTGAAGTACAGCGTGAAATATCATCAGAAAATTACAGACGTTTCATCGGCAGAAAAATGTGCGTTCTTGTGGACGATGTTTCCAAAAAGCGTGAGGGATTTGTTTCGGGAAAAAGCAATGAATTTATCATAGTGGAATTTAAGGGCGATAAGTCGCTTATCGGACAATTTGTTTACGTTGAAATAATTGATTCCATGAACTGGGCTGTTGTGGGCAGAATGATATGAGGAAATTTTTATTTATACTATGTTCGGTATTTTTACTCACAGGCTGTAGTGATAAAACATCTGAAAGCAGTATAACGGAGACAGTTCCCGAAAGTACAACGGAATTGCAGACGGAGAAAGTTACCACAGAAATGACAACAGAAACAACTACAGAAGCAACTATCTCAAATGTATATGAAAAGCAGACTTACCGTGAAGTGCTTGAGAATATGTATTATGACTGTAAGTTTCTCGACTGGGACTATAAAAATTATAACAGAGATGTACCAATTGATTTTGCGGTTTATGATATTGACAGCGACGGCAGAGACGAGCTGCTTGTAACGTTTGACCATCGTGCAATATATGTGTACGACCACAACGCTGACGGAAATTTAGTTAAACAGCTTTCGGGTTATATCAGGTCTGATTTCTATGAAAATGGTGCAGTGAGGGTGTATTCTGCCCATAATCAGACTCATTCTTTCAAAGTCAGTCCGTTTGTAATGTATAAGTATAACAAAGAAACTGATTCTTATGATGAATGCGGAAATGTATCTGGAATTGACAAGGATATTGTTGACAGAGTAAATCAGCAGATAGAGGAGGTGGGAGGTACTGAATTTTTTGAATATCCTGCCGAATACGATACAAGCAGTTCGGGGACGGTTTATTACTGGATTAATGAAGCAGTAGAACCGTTAGATGTGACGGAGTACAACAAATATTACGCGCAGTTTACTGAAAATACAGATATTATTGATATTCCGTTCATGGAACTGACAGAGGAAAATATAGAAAACGTCAGCGAATAAAAATAAAAAGGAGACAGCAATGAAAAAATTTTTACTCATATTATGTTCAATAATTCTGTTTGTTGGTTGCGGTAATATCGATGGCAGTGAAATTACATCTGAAATACAGGAAAATACTACAGAAGAACCGACAGAAGAAATTATGGATATTGAGCAGGAAACAGATGTGCCTGTTGAAGCTGAAATATATGAAGATTTGGGAAATGGCTGGGTTGTAGAACGTCAGGTTTTTACAGTAGAAACTACAGAACTTGTTACAGAAAATCTTGCTGAAAGACCTGTGCCCGTATGGTCGTCCGAATATTTTCAGTACGAAGTGACAGATACAGGACTAAATGTATATAAAACACTGAATGTTCTCGGCGAAAGAGGTGAACTGCATCAGAAGTTGAAAGTTAACATTGAAACACCGTCTAATAATATCAGGGATATTGTAATAACACTCGACTTTGACGGTGACAATTATTTTGATATTGCGGTAAGGACAAATATAGATGACAAAAATACATATTACCGTTATTTTCACTATAATCCTGATACTGATTATTTTGAGGAATGGCAGGAACTTGACAAGCTGAATTATTTTGTAAGCCCATTTGGCAATGAACTGAATGTTTTTCATAAAATAAGTGATTTTGAAGACGAAACCAATACTTATATATGGGAAAATAACAGTCTTGTGCTTGTCAGAAAAGAAAAGCAGTATCTTGATGATACTCTTATATTCAAAGATTATCTGGAATATGACGAGTCAGGAAATGAAACACTTATCAAACGTGAGAATCTGGTTTATGATGAAAACGGCAATTTAATCTTTATAACAGATGTAACGCCGTGAAAATAAATAATTTAATTCAAAGGAGAAATTGAAAATGGATATTATTGAAATGACAAGAGAACTCGGCAAGGCTTTGCAGAATGATGACAGATTCACCGCGTATATGCTCGCAAAGCAGGTAAATGACAATGATACCGAACTTCAGGATTTGATTAACGGTTTTGAGAATATGCGTATTCAGCTCAACGAGGAACTCGCAAAGGACGACAAGAACACAGACCGCATCAAGGAGCTTGACGAGGGAATCAAGTCGAATTACAAGAAGATTATGTCAAATAAAAATATGATTGTTTTCACGGCAGCACAGGGAGCTCTTGAAGCTCTGGTGAATAATATGCAGCAGATTATTACACTCTGCGCAAACGGCGAAGACCCCGATACCTGTCAGCCGTCAACAGGCTGTTCCGGAAGCTGTGCAACCTGCGGAGGCTGTTCATGAAAATTGACAGAAGTAAAATTTCACCCATGATGAAGCAGTATCTTGAAATAAAAGATAAATACAAGGAATGTATATTATTTTTCCGTCTCGGAGATTTCTATGAAATGTTCTTTGACGATGCAATCATAGCTTCAAAGACTCTTGAACTCACATTGACGGGCAGAGACTGTGGACTTGAAGAACGTGCTCCGATGTGCGGCGTGCCTTATCATGCGTGCGATATGTATATTAAGAGATTAATCGATGCCGGATATAAAGTTGCTGTATGTGAACAGCTCACAGACCCTTCCGAAACAAAAGGAATTGTTGTCCGCGATGTTATCCGCGTTGTCACCGCCGGAACTCTTACGGAATCAAGTATGCTCGACGACGGAAAAAATAATTATATATGCAGTATTTTCTATAATGAGAAAGAAAAATCCTGCGGTATAGCATCAGCTGATATTTCAACTGGCGGCGCGGAACTCAGTATATTTCAGGGAAAGAATCTCGAATCCGGAATTATAAACGAACTCTCACGCTGTCAGCCGGCGGAAATTATTTTCCCGAAAAGTTTCATGTCACTGAAAACAGCGGCGGAATTTGTAAAAATCCGGCTTGACTGCAC
>CAMWRC010000134.1 GCA_947176565.1 uncultured Ruminococcus sp. | reverse complement strand
TTGAAAAGTTTTGTGATTCCGCTGTCGTTCCCTGACGACTTAATTATTATATCACTATTTTTGCGTTTTGTCAAGCAAATTATTCTTCACATATTCTGCGTATTTTTGTATATTTTATATAAACAAAAATCATACTTCCGTGACAAAGAACATAAATCTTATAACAATAAGAACGGACATAACGACAAGCACAGCTGAAACTATGATATTTTTTTTGAGTGCCGATGTATATTCAAATCTTTCCGGCAGCCTACGGCGATAAACTATTTCAAGTCTGTCGCTCACTGAAAACGCCTGTGAATAACCGGTTTTATCATCTGATACAATATTTTTGCCGGCCGCGCAGTATCTCAGCGGATGAACAAAAGTTCCTTGTTTCGGCTCTCTGACAGCGATTACCTCGCCGGTTGTTTTTATTCCTGTAAACCACATCACAAGAAGTTTCACAAGATATATCACAGCTGCCGCCGCAATAATCGCGCCTATTGATGCAACTATATAACGTTCCATCACTCACCGCCTTTTTCGTCAGGATTCACATGAACCATAATATGTTTTACTTTCGGGAACTGTCTTTCTATTTCATAGTGTACAGTTTCGGCTATGTTATGCCCCTCTGCCAGAGTTTTACTGCCGTCAACGCTTATTTCTATATCGACATATATTTTATTTCCGAAAATTCTTGTATGCATCATATCAACGCCGTTTACGCCGTCCTGTGATGAAGCACATTTCCGGAGCTGATTTTCTGTTTCGTCATCACAAGAATGGTCAACCATTTTATTCACTGCGTCCTTGAAAATATCATATGCTGCCTTGAAAATAAACAGACAGATTACAATACTTGCCATTGGTTCGAGAACAGGCACACCCATTCTTGCGCCGGCTATACCTATAAGCGCACCTATTGATGAAAGCGCGTCGCTTCGATGATGCCATGCGTCTGCCATTACTGCACCTGAATTTAAAACAATGCCGTAATAGTGAGTATACCAGAACATAGCCTCTTTTACTGCAATGGAAATCACAGCAGCAACGAGGGCGGCAGCTCCGGGAATCTTTATATCTCCGGAATTTCCGGAAAATAGTGTTTTGACGGCATTTTCACCGATAAATAAACCAGTTATCAGCAGTGTTACCGCAAGAATGATTGCAGCAACACATTCCAGACGTTCATGACCATATGGGTGTTCCTTATCGGATTTTTTAGATGAAAGTTTTACGCCTATGATTACTATTATACTGCTGAACACGTCTGATGCCGAATGCACAGCATCGCTTATCATTGCTCCGGAATGGGCAAATATACCTGCAAGAAGTTTCAATCCTGAAAGAATCGTATTCCCCACGATGCTGACCATTGAAACTTTAACAGCTGTTTTTTCAAAATCAAGATTCCCCATAAGTCACCTTTATTTTTATAAAAATATTACTATTGCTGAAAGTGATTATTCACCAGCCTGTACACCGTAAAACTGCCTTTTGTCCGGGTTAAAGAGCCACATCCATTTATAGCCTGTTTTCGGATTATCTGAACCTTTATCGCCGACTTCAGTATTATAATATATTCCATTTATTTCAACCTCAGAACGGTAATGCTGAATTGTGCAGGCTGTATCGGTCCACATTTCAAGCATATACGAATTATATCCCATATATGCAAGCATTTCTGCGAATGCGCCGTTATACTGGAGACACTGACCTATACCGACATCAAAACAACAGTAAGAACCGCTGTGATTCCACATCTGATAGCCCTGATATTCAGCTTCGGTCGCGTACTTCACATTTTCGTGAAGCCAGTTCCAAGTATATTCAATACGGTCATAGTCTGTCATACTATCCGTAAAATGTTCCTTTGCAAAGTTGTTCAATGCAGTGATTGCTTCATCAGTAAGCTCATATGTACCGGCTCTGTATGTTTTTCCGCCGTATATATTATTGGCTTTTATATTGTAGAGTGGTATATCATAATGTTCCGTACGCGGAGCAGTATTAACGATATATTCTATTGTGCCGGTAGTACCGGGGTCAAGACCTTCAGGAGCGAGAACGTAATTTACCGGCTTTCTCAAATCTTTTACATAGTCAATGATATTGTCAAATTTTCCGCCGCCAGTTGCATTATATGAGTAATACATAAGCACATATGAAGCATCTGTAGCGTCAATTCTGCCGTCTCCATCCACATCATGAGTGTATTTCATTTCCAAAGTCCAGTCGCTTTCGCCACCTGTTGACATTGCCGAATAGTATATCAGCATATCAGACGCATCTGTAGCGTCAACCAAGCTGTCTCCGTTTGTATCTCCGATAATAAGAATTTCTTCATCTGCTGATGCCGCAAGCGGCAAAGCGGCGGCGAATCCGATAACTGCCGCTGCTGAAAAAGCAGTTATTCTTCTGAACATATTCATTTGTTGCCTCCTGTTATCTCTGTTTATTATATCTGTGATTTTTCATATACCCAAATCAAGAGTATATGTATTTCCGTTTCCGAATTCAACAGTAGCCCAGAAATGCTGCCAGTTAGTTGTACCGCGCACCCAGCCCTGTATCATGCGGACATTATAGCCCTTGTATACCATATATCCGGCGAGTGCGCCGTCGTACTGCAGACACTGTCCGGTTTTCTGGACAAGAGTTGCATCAACATATGATTTGTTGGCAATTTTGTTATAATCTTCAACTGCGCTTGCATATGTGAAATTGTCATATATCCACTGTTCCATAGCTTTCAGCCGCTGATATGTAGACATATCGCTTGTAAAATGTTCTTTCTCGAAATTGGCGAGTATTTTTCTGTCGGCGTTGGAAATATAACTTGTCCAGCTGAACACCGGAGAAGCACCCTGTTCGTTATAGACTGCGAAATCATTATGCGAATCACCGGAATACTGTCTGAAAAGAAATTCGTTAGGGTCAAGATAATAGTACATCGGATAATCGCGTGATATTTTTTTGCTTCCGTACATAACGTATGGCGTTACCTCAACAATCATATTGTTATAATTGTTTACATCGGTAAAACGGTACTTATTCGGCGACGGCTGGAAAAATGTAAGCTTCGGAAGCGTAAGTACTCCGCGTCCGTCCGCACGTTTACAGTCCTGAGCATCAAGAACAGTATCCTCATATGCGGTTGCATACGCATATCCTGAATCACTATACGTACAGTCCGTTGCAGAACTTTTTGTTATTTTTACATCATAACCTGTTGCACCGTCATTCTCGTCCCAATAAAGGAAAACATTTCCGCCTCTTGGAGAAATCTTGATTTCCGGCGAATTGAATTCAAATTTTGCTGCTTCCGAGGTAAGGAAATCCTCGATTCCGTTTTTGCCGCCGGTTGATGAATACGAATAGTAAGTAAGAACCGCAGACGCATCAGTTGCATCGACTTTTCCGTCATAGTTCACATCGGCATTTATTATTTTTTCCTCTGACCAGTCTGTTTCATTGCCGGTAGATGCAGCGGAATAGTATACGAGAATATCTGAAGCATCTGTTGCATCTATCATTCCGTCTGAATTGCAGTCGCCGAACATCATATCGCTGTCCTCAGCATATGCCGCTGTAAATCCGGCAGATGCCGCACAGAGAACAGATATAAAAAATGCCGAAACTATTTTTTTCATAAATAACCACCTTTTAACATAATTGCACGAACTGCGCAGTAACAGTTCGTGCATACAGGGAATATATTTCTGATTATGCCATTAATTTTACCATTACAGCTTTCTGAGCATGGAGACGATTTTCAGCTTCTTCAAATATTTCTTTTGAATGAGCCTCAAATACTTTTTCTGTTATCTCCTCCTCACGATGTGCCGGCAGACAATGGAGAACCATAGCATCATCTTTTGCAAGAGCCATAATATCATCATTTATCTGATAGCCAGCGAATGCTTCGCGGCGTTTTGCAGCTTCGTCCTCCTGACCCATAGACGCCCACACGTCCGTGATAAGTACATCGGCATTTTCGGCAGCCTTTGCCGGAGAATTTGTAAGTTCAAAGCAGTCATATCCTGCGGCAAAATCAAGTATTTCCTTAGGCGGCTGATAATCGTCCGGACAGGCAGCTGATACAGACATACCCATTTTGAGACAGCCGACGATGAGAGAATTTGCCATATTGTTTCCGTCGCCGATAAAGCACATTTTAAGACCGGCAAGACTTCCTTTAAATTCACGTATAGTCATGAGGTCTGCAAGTACCTGACACGGGTGGCAGAAGTCGGTAAGACCGTTGATAACCGGAATATTACCGTATTCAGCCAAATCCTCGACTTCTTTCTGTTCAAATGTACGAATCATTATTCCGCTGAGATACCGTGAAAGCACGCGTGCTGTATCCTGAACCGGCTCACCGCGTCCAATCTGCAAATCGTTCGAGGACAGGAAAAGCGGATAACCGCCGAGCTGATACATACCTGTTTCAAAAGAAACGCGGGTACGGGTAGAGGCTTTCTGGAAAATCATACCGAGAGTTTTTCCTTTAAGGCGCGGGTGCGGTATACCGT
>CAMWRC010000133.1 GCA_947176565.1 uncultured Ruminococcus sp. | reverse complement strand
GCTGTGCCTGATTTCCTGCACTTCTTACAAGCTGTGCGCCCTTTCCGGGATAAAGCTCGATAGCGTGGATAAATGTACCAACCGGAATATCAGCGAGCTTGAGAGCGTTGCCGGGCTTGATATCAGCTTCCTGACCTGACTCTACCTTATCGCCGACCTTAAGACCGTTAGGAGCAAGAATATATCTCTTTTCTCCGTCCTCATACTGAACGAGAGCGATAAATGCGCTTCTGTTCGGGTCGTACTCGAGTGTGAGTACAGTAGCAATCATATTATCCTTATCGCGCTTGAAATCGATAACGCGGTATTTTCTTCTGTTTCCGCCGCCTCTGTGACGGACTGTGATTCTGCCGTAGCTGTTTCTTCCCGACTTCTTCTTCAGGGGTTCGAGAAGGCTCTTTTCCGGCTCAACCTTTGACAGAACAGAATAATCTGTTACAGTCATCTGACGTCTTGACGGCGTCGTAGGCTTGTAGGTTTTGATAGCCATTTATTTCAACTCCTTGTTATAATGCATTTTTTGCGGGAGCATCACTCCCATAACTTTAATCAGCAATACTGATTAATACATTCCCTCGAAGAACTCGATAGCCTTTGAATCGGGAGTAAGAGTAACGATTGCTTTTTTCCATGCAGCAGTCATTCCCTCATATCTGCCGACGCGCTTCATCTTGCCCTTTACGTTCATTGTAGTAACCTTAGCTACATCAACGCCGAAGAGCTTTTCGACAGCCTTTTTGATTTCAGGCTTTGTAGCGTCCTTAGCAACCTTGAAAGTGTATTTTCCTTCCTGAAGACCGTCCATTGACTTTTCAGTGATAACAGGTCTGATGATAATATCCTGAGCTGTTTTCATTATGCGTAGACCTCCTCTATTTTTCCTACGGCATTCTTTACAACGATGAACTTGTCATAGTTGAGAATATCGTAAACGTTAAGAGTATTTACAGCAGCAGTCTTTACGCCGGGGATATTAGCTGCGCTCTTGATAACTTTTGTATCAGCCTCAGCAGTAACGATGAGAGCCTTTCCCTCTACATTGAGAGCCTTGAGCATTTCAACGATTGTCTTTGTCTTAAAGCCGTCAAGAGCAAGAGAATCGAGAACTATCATGTTATTGTCGAGTACCTTTGAAGAAAGAGCTGACTTCATTGCAAGTCTTCTTACTTTCTTGTTGAGGGCATATCTGTAGTCACGCGGTTTTGGACCGAGAGCAACGCCGCCGTGTACCCACTGAGGAGCGCGTGTCGAGCCCTGTCTTGCATGACCTGTACCCTTCTGTCTCCATGGTTTTCTGCCGCCGCCTCTTACTTCTGTTCTTGTAAGTGTAGACTGTGTACCCTGTCTCTGATTTGCGAGGTAATTCACTACCATAGCGTGCATAACGCCTTCGTTGGGAGTAATTCCGAACACACCGTCATTAAGCTCTGTTTCGGAAACCTTATTTCCAGCCATATCAAATACTGAAATTACAGACATTTACGTTTCCTCCTTCCTTAAGCTTTAACGCTGTCAACGATATAAACGATTCCGCCCTTTGGACCCGGAACAGCACCCTTGATAGCGATGAGATTATTTTCTGCGTCTATTTTAACGATTTCGAGATTCTGGACAGTAACCTGTTCAGCACCCATGTGACCAGCCATGCCCTTGCCCTTGTAGATTCTTGACGGGGACGAGCATGCACCCATTGAACCAGCCTGTCTGTGAACAGGACCTGTACCGTGAGTTTCCTTGAGTCTGTGCTGATTGTGACGCTTTATAGCACCCTGGAATCCTTTACCTTTGCTGATTCCTACAACATCTACAGCATCTCCGGCAGCGAAAACATCTGCCTTGATGATGTCGCCGACATTGAGTGAATCGCAGTCATCGAGTCTAAATTCCTTAAGTGTTTTCTTGCAGGCTACGTCAGCCTTTCCGAAATGGCCCTTCATTGGCTTGTTCACTCTCTGAACCTTAACATCGCCGAAACCGAGCTGAAGTGCGGCATATCCGTCATTTTCAACGGTTTTCTTCTGTACTACAACGCAAGGACCGGCTTCAATTACTGTAACAGGAATAACTTTTCCTGCTTCATCGAAAATCTGTGTCATACCGATTTTCTTTCCGATAATGCCTTTCTGCATTTTCATTTCCTCCTGACAGGTTATTGGTTGATATTTGTGTATCAACTTGACCGGCGGACTACCGCCATTCCGTTTCCCAAACGGTATTTCGGGGACATAGACTGAAAATTACTTAACTTCCATAACGACATCTACGCCTGCGGGGAGTTCAAGCTTATCAAAAGCAGCAGTTGTCTTTTCTGTAGGACGGAGCACGTCGATAAGTCTCTTATGAGTTCTCATCTCAAACTGCTCACGGCTGTCCTTGTACTTGTGAGTAGCACGAAGGATAGTGATTATCTCCTTATTTGTAGGGAGCGGTATAGGACCTGAAACTCTTGCGCCGCTTCTCTTAGCTGCCTCAACGATTTTTGCTGCAGCAATATCTACTGTAGCGTGGTCGTAGCCTTTGATTCTGAATCTGATTCTTTCGTTGACTGCCATTCTTTTCGCCTCCTTGAGTGGTATTGGGGACGTTGAACGGGATATACACACGTCGCCGAGTGTTTCGCGCTGCGCTGATAAAAAAACTCGAAAACAATGATATTTTCGAGCGCAGCGATATTCACAGACACAGTAAGAATCCGTACACATACTGACAAATCAACAAATCATCAGACCAGCAAAACATGGCTGACATAATTCAGTATGATTACAGAAAAACACAATACAGTGTCCAATATCCCTCTCGCCCGGTTTGAAATCGGACATACTCAGCAGAAATTCCCTGCCATACCGGCAGCCACCTTCTGCTTCAACGCATATCTTGCAGCAGGTGCAAACTCATGCACCGACTCAACAATACAGATTATACCACAATTTATCATTTTTTGCAACACCTGTAAGAAAAAATCGGCGCAGATTTTTATTTCACATATGCGCCGATTTTTATGCACTTTTTACAATAAACATTAGCTTAACAGATTTGCAGAGCTGAAATCCTGTAAATTTCTCTCATTCCGGAATTTCATCATCATCTTCTCTATCTTCTTTTTGAATGCTCTGAGTATTCAGGAATCCTGACGGGTCAACGCAAATTCCCTGACTCCGCACTTCAAAATGACAGTGGTCGCCGAATGAATTTCCGGTATTTCCGACAAATCCGATAAGCTGTCCCTTTGTCACATACTGTCCCTCGGCAGCGTATACCATTATCATATGAGCATAAAGAGTTGAATAGCCGTCTTCATGCTCTATCATTACCATATTTCCGTAACCGCCGGAATTCCAGCCCGCTGATACTACCCAGCCTTCCTTAGCAGCATATATCTCAGTACCCTCGGAAGCCGCAATATCCATTCCCTTATGATTCCGGTCGGATATGAAGCTGTCGCTGACCCAGCCGCCGTCAACCGGCCAGCCCATCTCTCCTGTTCCTACCAGCGGCGAACCGAAATACACAGTCTGAGGGTCATCGGGAACTGCTGAATATGTGCCGATTCCGATAGTTTCCACTACTGGTTTTTTTGTAATCTGACTTTTCAGCACTTTTCGGGACTGCTCGATTCCGTCCACATACGTTATTTCAACGCTGCTTTTCTTTTCACCGCGTTCTCCCTTGACAAGAACCGTGCGGATTCCTATACTAAGCGAACTGGTTTCGACTTCTACTGTTTCATAATCGAGGAAAGTAATTGTTTCAAGCTCACGAACATACTGTATAGGCAGATAACGCTCGCTTTCCGAGACGCTGACAATCTGACCGGCTTTCAGTTTATTCTCTGCTTTTGGATTCATTCTGAAAAAATCATCAAGCTTCATTCCGAATTTCTGAACGATTGAAAGCTCCGTATCGTCTTTCTGAACCACATACGGGTGAACATTCTCAGTAGATGACGTAAGAAGTGCAATTGTATCCTTTTCGCTCCGCACGCTGTCAGCAAGATATATTCCACTGACATATTCTATTTTGCTGGCGTAGCTGACTTCCTTTACGATTCCGTCCGGCTTATAGTCAAGAAGATTTCTGTCAAGAGCTTCCTGTACAGCAGTCTTATTTTTCACCGCTCCGATAAATGCACCGTCAATATAGATTCCGTAAGCCTCTGTAAGTTCCTCGTCCGATGCTTCAAGAATCTTATCTGCAAGCTGTCCGGAACTTATTAACTTATCGTCCGCGGATATTGCTTTAAGAGCAAATTTCGCAGAAAGGTCGATAACCTCATCATTATTATGGGCAATCCGCTGCCGTACATCTCTTTCGGCTTCCTCAAAATCAGCTTCAGCCATGATAATTCCCAGTTCCTTGCCGTTGTATTCCACAGCCAGACCATACTGAAGTCCTGAACCGTATCTGACAACGCCAATAAGAAACGCTGCCGAAACTATCGGGAGAACATAATTGAACGCAGTATATATCACGCCGTCCTCGCCGAAAAAAAATGAACCGATAAAGTTCATTACCGCTGTGATATAG